>NZ_JBFANZ010000025.1:0-84402 GCF_040659735.1 Micromonospora sp. NPDC049679 | reverse complement strand
ACGCTGGGACAACGACAACCCGTGGGAGACCGACGAGGGCGTGGCGCCGGTCGTCATGCCGTCGAGGGAGAACGGGACGGCAGCCCGGGCAGCCCGGCCCGCGCCACCGGCCGCAACGCGTCGCGCAGCCGCACGGTCGCTCCGGCGCGGTCCCGCCACCACCCGTCCGGTCGGGAACCCACGACGTTGGCCGCGTCGACGACGAGTAACGGGATGGCATGCACGGCTCCAGCCTCCCACCGATCAACGTTTGTCCGGGCATCGCCCGGGTAGCCAGCCGACATGCGAGCAGTTGCCGGCGACGACCGGGCCCGTGAGGGGAGCAGAGGATGAGCAGCGGGGCGTTCGGAGCGGGAGGCCGGGGTGGGGACCCCTGGGAAGAGCTGTTGGCCCGGTTCCTCTCCGGTGGTGAACCGCGCCTGCCCGTGAACCGGGTCGACATCACCCGGCTGATGAGCGCGGACGCCCGCGAGCTGCTCATCGACGCGGCCCGGCGGGCGGCCCGATCGGGCAGCTCCGACCTCGACACCGACCACCTGCTGTGGGCGGCGCTGCAGCGGCAGCCGTTGCGCGAACTCATCCGCCGCGCGGGCGCCGACCCCGATGCGCTCCTCGCCGATCTCGGCGGCCCCGGCGGCGCCGCCGGCGACGTGCCGCTGAACATGACGCTCACCCCCGCCGCGAAGCGGGCGCTGCTCGAAGCGCATCAGCTCTCCCGCGCCACCGGCGCCACCTACATCGGGCCGGAGCACATCCTGATGGCCCTGGCGCTCAACCGGGAGTCGGCCGCCGGCCGCATGCTCGCCGCGAGCCGCCTGGAACCCCAGTCGTTGCAGTCGGCCAGCGCCGAGCGGGGCGGCGGCCCCGTCCCGGAACCGGACCACGGCACCCCCACTCTCGACCAGTACGGCCAGGACCTGACCGAATGCGCGCGCCAGGGCTCCATCGACCCGGTGATCGGCCGGAGCGACGAGATCGAGCAGGCGGTGGAGATCCTCTCCCGTCGCACGAAGAACAACCCGGTCCTGATCGGGGAGGCCGGCGTCGGCAAGACGGCGATCGTCGAAGGGCTCGCCCAGCGCATCATCGAGGGGGACGCGCCGCAGACGCTGCTCGGCAAGCGGGTGATCCAGCTCGACATCACCGGGCTGGTCGCCGGCACCCGCTACCGCGGCGACTTCGAGGAGCGGCTGAAGAAGGTGATCGACGAGATCAGCGCGCACAGCGAGGAGCTGATCGTCTTCATCGATGAGCTGCACACGGTGGTGGGGGCCGGCGGCGGCGGTGGTGAGGGCTCGATGGACGCGAGCAACATGCTCAAGCCGGCGCTCGCCCGAGGTCAGTTGCGGGTCGTCGGCGCGACCACCCTCAACGAATACCGCAAGAGCATCGAGAAGGACGCGGCACTGGCCCGCCGGTTCCAGCCCGTCCTCGTGCCCGAGCCGACCGTCGACGACACGGTGTCGATCCTGCGCGGGCTGCGCGACCGCTACGAGGCGCACCACCAGGTCCGCTTCACGGACGAGGCGCTGGTGGCCGCGGCGGAGCTCGCCGACCGCTACATCACCGACCGGTTCCTGCCGGACAAGGCGATCGACCTGATCGACCAGGCCGGCGCCCGGGTGCGGCTGCGCAACCGCACACCGGCGGCGAACGTCCGCGACCTGGAGCGCCAGCTCGAGCAGCTGCACCGGGACAAGGACCAGGCGGTCGCCGACGAACAGTACGAGCGGGCCTCGGCGCTGCGGGACCGGATGAACGAGACGCGCTCCCGGATCGACGAGGCGCGCGGCGGCGACGGCGGGCTGTCCGTGCCGAAGGTCGACCTGCCGCAGATCGCCGAGGTCGTCTCGCGGGCCACCGGGATCCCGGTCAGCCAGCTCACCGAGGAGGAACGGGAGCGGCTGCTGCGGCTGGAGGGACAGCTGCACGAGCGGGTGGTCGGCCAGGACGAGGCGGTGAGCGCGGTCGCCGAGGCGGTCCGCCGCTCCCGTGCGGGGCTGGGCGACCCCGACCGACCCGTCGGCAGCTTCCTCTTCCTCGGGCCGACGGGGGTCGGCAAGACCGAGCTGGCCCGGGCGCTCGCCGCCTCGCTCTTCGGCGACGAGGACCGGATGATCCGGCTGGACATGAGCGAATTCCAGGAACGGCACACCGTGAGCCGGATGGTCGGGGCGCCGCCGGGGTACGTCGGGTACGAGGAGGCCGGTCAGTTGACCGAGGCGGTGCGCCGCCGCCCGTACGCGGTGGTGTTGCTCGACGAGATCGAGAAGGCGCATCCCGACGTGTTCAACATCCTGCTCCAGGTGCTCGACGACGGGCGGCTCACGGACAGCCAGGGGCGGACGGTGAACTTCCGCAACGCCGTCATGATCATGACGAGCAACGTGGGTTCCGAACTGATCACCGCCGGACCCCGGCGCGCGTTCGGCTTCGGCGGCGACGGGGACGGGGACGGGAAGGAGAAGGAGGACGCGGCGGCCGCGGCACGTGACCTGCGGGAGAAGCTGATGAAGCGGCTGCAGGACTACTTCCGCCCGGAGTTCGTCAACCGGATCGACGAGATCATCATCTTCCGCCAGCTGGAGCGCGAGCAGCTGCGCCAGATCACGGAGCTGCTGCTCGAGGAGACGCGGCGCCGGCTGCACGCCCAGGACATCGCCGTGGAGATCACCGAAGCGGCGGCGGACTGGATCGCCGAACATGGCCACCAGCCCGAGTTCGGCGCCCGGCCGATGCGGCGCACCATCCAGCGCGAGGTGGACAACGAGCTCTCCCGGATGGTGCTGGCGGGAAGTCTGTCGTCGGGGCAGTGCGTCCGGATCGACGCGCGCGACGGACGGCTGGTCTTCAGCGTCTCCGATGGCCAGTCGCGGCGTACCCCGGCCACCGCGACGGCAGGGCGATGAGAGGAGAGGTACGGATGAACCTGCCCGAAGAGAACCAGGAGAAGTCCGGCAAGACCGACGACGTGTTGATGCGGCCGCCGAGCCGGCGTGACCCGCAGGTGGACCAGATGCCGCCGCCGCAGCCGGGGGAGGACGTGCTGACCGAGCCGGTGGGACAGCTGACCCGGCGCGACGGCGCGGAGCCGCCGAACCGGGCGGAGCGACGGGACTGACACCTGCGCGGGGAAGGGGATGGCCGATGGCCAGGCGATACCGTACGGATCCCGACGTGGATCAGCTCTGGGAGGAATTCCACGCCTGCGTGAATGTCAGCTCGGCGCAGCTGCGCGTCTGGCTGATGACGGAAGGGTCGGGGGAGGACGGCTTCTCGGACCCGAAGATGAATCTCAACAACCGCGGCGGGGCCATCATGGCCATCCTCGGCAAGCGCAAGTCCGACCTGACCAATGACGACATCGAGGTGATGGCGGCGACGATCGAGGACATCCAGGCGCTGCTCGAACGACGTCCCGCGAGCGGGCCCAGCGACGATCGCTGGCGGCGGGCGCTGCTCGATCTGGGGCATGACCCGCTGCAGGAACCGAAGGACAGCATACGGTCGGAGCGGAGCAAGGAGAGCATGCACCGCGGCGGGGGTGGTCACCGGAAGTAGCGGTCAGTCCGGGGTGTCGAGGCTCGGCGCGGTCAGTCCGAGCGCGTCGAGCGCGGCCTGCCGGTCACCCCGTCGCGCCTCCTCGATCGCCACCAGCGCCGCGTACTCGACGATCTCGGCGGCCGTCGGCACCGGCGAGATCCGGCGCAGGAACGCTTCGAGGTCGCGGGTGGCCGCGGTGTACGCCGCGGCCGCCCGCCGGGCCGCTTCCCGGTCGTCGATCCCGTCCGCGGGTGCAGTGTCCGTCATGCCGAAGTCGGTACCCCGTTCGCGCTCGTTTGCACCCGCGGGCGGCTGTCGGTTGCGCCGGGTGTCGTGTGGCGGGCCGGGACGGGCCGTCCACCCGGCGCGCGCGTCACGGGACGGCGACCCCCAGGTCGAGCGGGAGTTGCGCGCCGAACATCGGGTTGCGCGTGAGCCAGGTCAGATAGCCGGGATTGCGGGCCAGTGAATCCGTGTACGCCCCGGTCGCGTGCGCCAGAACGCGGTCGGCGAGGCGGGCGGCGGGCGTCTCCGGGTGCCACCCCAGCAGCAGTCGCCAGCGCAGCGGGGCGCCGGCCAGCGGCCGGGTGACCAGACCGGCGACGGGCCGGAAGGTGGCCTGGCAGAGTGCGACCGCCTCACCCGCCTCGACCAGGTCGATGCAGCCGCGGATGTCGGTCTCGTACATCTTGCGGGGGGTGAAGCCGGCGCGCGCGCAGGCGGCCGCGAAACAGTCCGCGAAGCACCCGTCGCCCGGCGCCGCCACCCACTGTTCCTCGGCCAGATCCGCGAGGTCGACCTCGTCCCGTTCGGCGAGGGGGTGTGCCTCGGGCAGCATCACGAAGACAGCGTCGATCGCGACCGCCCGCCAGGAGAGGCCGAACTCCGCCGACGGCACGGCGTCGCCGCAGACCCCCGAGAGCGCGTAGTCCAACCGTCCACCGAGGACCATCTGGGCGAGTTCGTCGACGTACCAGGAGGCGTAGGTGCTGATCTGGGCGTGGGGCTGGTCGGCGGCGAGCCGGTGCACGAGGCCGCCGAGGATGGGGCTGTTGACGCCGCCGAGCCGGAACCGGTCCATCACCGTGCCGGTGCCGGCGAGCCGCGCCGCCTCGTCCTGTAATCCCTTCATCGCCGGTAGCAACACCCGCGCCCGCGCCAACACCAGCTCACCGAGCGCGGTCGGTCGCGCCCCCCGGCGGTCCCGCTCGAACAGCGGGCCGCCCAGCGTCCGCTCGATGCGCTGGAGCTGAGCGGTGAGGGCCGGCTGAGCCAGCCCCAACAGCGAGGCAGCCTTCGTCACGCTGCCCGTTTCCGCGATGGCGACAACCACCTTCAGGTGCCGCAGCTCCAGGTTCATAGCGTGACGGTAGGACCTGAATGGGATCGACGGGAAGACCTTCGGCCAGTGAAAGATCCCCCAAGTGTGAAGAAGTGGGTAACCGTTCGGTTACTTATCGCTCACGGGCTGCCCACAACAGGCCACGCTCCGTGATCGCGCGCACGTCAGGCAGGTCAAGGTCATCCACTTTGTGTCCGACCGTCGAGACGAAGACCCGCCCGGCGCCCCACCGCCGCGTCCAGACGGCCGGCATGCTGATCCGCCCCTGCCACGGCGCCGTGACGTCGGCGTCGAAGACCACTTCCGCGAGGACGTCGTTGAGCGGATCGCTGAGCACCCAGTACTTCTCGGTGTGCAGCCGCACCGGGCCGATCCCCGTCACAATCGGGTGATCCGCCCGCGTCGGCACGACGGTGAGCGTGTGGTCGACGAAACCGGCCGGATGGTGTACGAAGACCCCGCCGGTCAGGTGCTGATAGCGCTCGTTGTGGAAGGCCCCGACGATGCCGCCGTGCCAACCCGCGAGACCGGTGCCGGTGCGCACGGCCGCGTCCAGCCCCGCCGCCTCGGCGTCGCTGAGCTTCCCGACCGACCAGGACTGCAGCACGAGATCCGCCGCGCCCATCCGGTCGGCGTCGGCATAGACCTCGAGTGAGTGGTGCACCTCGACGGCGAAGCCGTTGGCCCGCAGGAAGGGGATGAAGCGCTCGGTCGCCTCGACCGGCGCGTGCCCGTCCCACCCGCCCCGCACCACGATCGCGTCACGCATCGGTGCACCTCCCGCCGGTCGGCGTCGGCGTTCCGGGCCGCGTCGTCAGGATAGATCGTCCAGTGAGGTCGGGCGGCCGGCGATGATGTCGCGCGCCTTGTCCACCACCCCCAACGCCGGCTCGACGATCTTGTTCCACGGCGGTGTCGCGGGGGTGTCGGGGTGCGGCCGGGTCGGAGCCGCCTCCTCGGCGATCTCCACCCGGTTGCCCAGCCGCTTCAGGTCCTCGGTCGAGAGCGTCCCGCGCAAACCGGGGAAAAGGTCCCGGGCGGCGACGTCCCGGTGGCGGTCGAGTTGGGCCGCGACCGCCTCGGCCAGCCGGTCGAACTCCGGATCCTCCGGCGCGGCGCCCTGCAACTGTTCGAGGGTGCGCAACACCTCGCGGTCCTCGGCGATCTCCTGATCGGCCAGGCGCGCGCCGTCGGGCAGCGCCCCGCGCACCGTCGGGTAGAAGTACTGCTCCTCGCCGGAGAGGTGGCGCGCGACCGTCGCGGTCAGCACCTGCGCGGTCTGGCCGCGGTGCGCCGGGGTCCCGGCCGCGTCGGTCAACTCCCGGCACAGCGCCGCGATCCGCCCGTGTTCCTCGGCAAGAATGTCGACGACGCTTCGCCCACCCGGGTCGTGCGCCAGGTCGGAGTCGCCGAACGACGGTGGCAACGGGGGCAATGGCACGGTCATGGTCGCTCCCTCGATCGGTTCGCCGGGCGCCGACGCCTCTACCCGCACCGACACGGTGGCAAACGTCGATGCGGGCCGGGCGCCGCTCCCGGCCCGCGCTCGCCCCTGAACGCCGGGTCGACCCGGACGCGGACCGGACTGGTATGAAGAACCGCATGGACAGCCACGCCCGCACGCCGCAACCGGCCCCGACCGACGAGGTCGTCGAGCTCTGTCGCGACCTGCTCCGCATCGACACCACCAACACCGGCGACAACGCCACCAGCGCCGGCGAGCGGGTGGCCGCGGAGTACGTGGCCGGCAAGCTCGCCGAGGTCGGCATCGCCGCCGACATCCACGAGTCGGCACCCGGCCGGGCCAGTCTGGTGGCGCGGATCCCCGGCACCGACCCGAGCCGCGGCGCGCTGCTCGTGCACGGCCACCTCGACGTCGTCCCCGCCGACCCCGACGAATGGTCGGTGCACCCGTTCTCCGGCGAGCTGCGCGACGGTTACCTGTGGGGCCGCGGCGCGATCGACATGAAGGACTTCGACGCGATGGTCCTGGCCGTCGTGCGCGACTGGCAGCGCACCGGGGTCCGCCCCCCGCGCGACATCGTGCTCGCCTTCACCGCCGACGAGGAGGCGGGGAGCGACTACGGCGCGCACTTCCTGGTCACCGAGCACCGGGAGCTGTTCGAGGGTTGCACGGAAGCGATCGGCGAGGTCGGTGGCTTCTCCTACACGGTCAACAACGACCTGCGGCTCTACCTGATCGAAACCGCCGAGAAGGGCATCGACTGGTTGCGCCTGCACGCCCGCGGCCGCCCCGGCCACGGCTCGATGGTGAACGACGACAACGCCGTCACCGCGCTCGCCGAAGCGGTCGCCCGACTCGGCCGGCACCGGTTCCCGGTCGTGGTCACCCCGACCGTGCGGGCTTTCCTCGAAGAGGTCTCCGAGCTGCTCGGCATCGAGCTCGACCCGGCCGACCCGGAGACCGCGATCGCGAAGCTGGGCCCGATCGCCAACATCATCGGGGCGACCATCCGCAACACCGCCAACCCGACCCGGCTCGACGCCGGCTACAAGGACAACGTGATTCCCGGCCGGGCCACCGCCACCATCGACTGCCGCACCCTGCCCGGCAACTCCGAACTCTTCCTCGAGCAGCTCCGCGCGGTGATCGGTCCCGACCTGGAGATCGAGCACATCCAGCGACAGCCGGCGATCGAGACGGGCTTCGACGGCGCGCTGGTCGACGCGATGGCGGCCGCGCTGCGGGCCGAGGATCCGGGTGCCCGCGCGGTGCCGTACATGCTCTCCGGAGGCACCGACGCGAAGGCCTTCGACCGGCTCGGTATCCGTTGTTTCGGCTTCGCGCCGCTGCGGCTTCCGGCCGATCTCAATTTCTCCGGGCTGTTCCATGGCATTGACGAGCGGGTACCGGTCGACGGACTACAGTTCGGCGTGCGGGTGCTCGACCGCTTCCTCCGGAACAGCTGACCCCGGCCACCTCCGGCGGGGCCATGCGGTCGCACCACCACCATCGGCGAAGGGAAACACCACACCATGACCGACCAGCACGCGGAGTTGGACGCCGCTCTGGAACGGGTGACCGAGGCCGCCCGAGCGCATCTGGCCGCGGTCAAGGGCGCCCAGGGTCGGATCGATGACGACGACGTCTGGCAGGCGTACGTCACGTTGAACAACGCCTCCTACGAGTACGACGAGCTGCTGCTCGACGCGTACGGCGAGGTGACGCCCTGGGACGTCGAGTCGATCGACCCGGACGAGGCCGACGAGCGCTTCGGCGTCGGGCTCGGTGGGGCCGACGGCGCCGAGCCGGGCGATCCGCACCCGCAGGTGGTGTCGGTGCGGCAGCGGCGCGACTACCGGGTGCCGAGCGTCGCCGCGCTGATCCGGATCGCCGAGGCGGCACGCCGCGAGGAGACCCCGGACGAAGGCGGGATCGAGGCGATCGAAAACGTCGGCGAGGCGGTGCTGGAGCTGCTGCAGGCCGGTGACGGCTCGCTGGGCGCCCTCGACATCCCGGAGCTGGAGCCGCTCGACGGGGTGGTCATGGTGCACGAGGTGGCCGCGCGGCTCGACCTGGAGGCGTTCGAGGAGACCGACAGCGCGGGACCGTTCCAGCCGGCCGCCGGCGACCGGCTCGTCGGCCGGCTCGACGAGCACCCGTTCATGCCGGTGGATGCCGATGTCGAGCCGGCCTGACCGTTCAGTAGGAGAGGCCCGGCTGCGACTTGTTCACCACCCGGCGGCGCAGCATCACCTGCCGCGTCCCGTCACGGAACAGTCGCACCCGGGCCAGCTCCCAGCCGGAGAACTCCGCCTGGATCGCCAGTTGCGCTGTTGCGGTCACCCGGTCGACATTCGGCGGTAACCGCAACGGCGCGTATTCGTAGTCCATGCGTTCCATCCTGCCCGCGGCCGCGCCGCCGGCACCACCCCTCGGGGCAGGTGGGACGGTATTTGAGGTATCTCACGTCGGCACCGCGCCGGCCGGCGCGGCGCCGACGGGCGGCGCCCTGTCCAGCACCGGCGCCCGTCAGCCCTCGCGTTCGGGATAGCCGACCGGCACCGCGGAGACGTCGTCGAGCGCCAGCGTGATCTCCTCCGGCAGCGTCACCTGTTCGACCTGCAACGCCCCGAGCAGTTGCCCGACCGTCCGCGCGCCGAGGATCGGCGCGACCACGCCGGGCCGGTCGCGGATCCAGGCCAGCGCCACCTCCGTGGGTGAGACACCGAGTCCGCCGGCGGCGGTGGCGACCGCCTCGACGATCGCGGAGCAGCGCGGTTCGAGGTAGGTGGCGACGAAGCGTTCGAAATGCGGTGAGGCGGCGCGGGAGTCGGCCGGGCGCCCGTGCCGGTATTTGCCGGTGAGCACGCCGCGTCCCAGCGGTGACCAGGGCAGCACGCCGAGCCCGAGCGCGGCGCAGGAGGGCAGCACCTCCCGCTCGATGCCCCGCTCCAGCAGCGAGTACTCCATCTGGGTCGCGACGATCGGTGCCCGGCCGGGATAGGCGGCCTGCCAGGTGGCGGCGCGCGCCGTCTGCCAGCCGGAGAAGTTGGAGATCCCGACGTAGCGGACGCGGCCGCTGGTGACGGCGTGGTCGAGCGCGGCGAGGGTCTCCTCGAGCGGGGTGTCCGGGTCGTAGCCGTGCACCTGCCACAGGTCGACATGGTCGGCGCCGAGGCGGCGCAGGGAGGCGTCCAGGGTGCGCAACAGATGTCCGCGGGAGCCGTCGCGTCGCCGGCCGGCCCCCGGCCGCAACCCCGCCTTGGTCGCGATGAGCAGGTCGTCGCGGGGCACCAGGGTGCCGAGCAGCGATCCGATGACGGCCTCGGCGTCCCCGTCGCCGTAGACGTCGGCGGTGTCGACGAGGTTGCCGCCGGCGTCGAGGTAGCTCTTCAACTGCGCGGCCGCGTCGTCGGCGTCGGTGTCCCGGCCCCACGTCATGGTGCCGAGCGCGAGCCGGGAAACCGCCAGCCCGCTTCGGCCGAGCGGTCGCTGTTGCATGGGTGAACCTTATTCAGAACATCGCCGTACCGATATCCTCGCACCGGTCAAGCGTTGGATCATCCGCGCAGATGGCCCGAGTTCCGGCGCGTTGCCCGACCGGTGATCGGGTGCTCCTGCGCCATTGCGTAACCTCTGGTGCGACTCGTGGCGTCCGGGACCGCTGTCGCGGAGCCGGTCCCGTCGCCGCCTTGATGGGGGAGGATCAGTGCGACTCGGACTCAGCCTCGGATATCAGACGGCGTGGAGCACGCCCGCCAGCCACCTCGCGCTGGCACAGGAAGCCGACCGACTGGGCTACTCGGTGGTCTGGGCGGCCGAAGCGTACGGCTCGGATTCGCCGAGCATGCTGGCCTGGATGGCGGGGCAGACCCAGCGCATCGATCTGGGTGCGGCGGTGATGCAGATTCCGGCGCGCACGCCCGCGGCGACGGCGATGACCGCCGCGACGATCGACACCCTCTCCGGCGGCCGGTTCCGGCTCGGGCTCGGCGTCTCGGGTCCGCAGGTCTCCGAGGGCTGGCACGGGGTGCGCTTCGCCAAGCCCCTGGCGCGCACGCGGGAGTATGTGGACATCGTCAAGCTCGCCATCGGCCGCAAGCAGGTCGAGTACGACGGCGCGCACTACACGTTGCCGTTGCCCGACGGCCCGGGCAAGGCGCTGCGACTGGGCTTCCATCCGCAGCGCGAGGAGATTCCGATCTACCTCGCTGCCGTCGGCCCGAAGAACCTCGAACTCGCCGGTGAGATCGCCGATGGCTGGCTGGCCATCTTCTACGCGCCGGAGTTCGCGCAGGAGCAGCTCGCGGCGGTGCGCGCCGGCCGGGCGAAGGCCGGCAAGGAGCTGGCCGGCTTCGACGTGGTGCCCAGCGTTCCGGTGGTGGTGGGTGACGATGTCGCCAGCTGCGCGGAGCTGGTCCGCTGGTACGCGGCGCTCTACGTCGGTGGCATGGGCAGCCGGGAGAAGAACTTCTACAACCAGCTCGCGACCCGGATGGGCTACGGCGACGCGGCCCACGAGGTGCAGGAGCTCTACCTGGCGGGGAAGCAGCGCGACGCGGCCGCGGCGGTGCCGCTGGAGTTCATCGACCGCACGTCGCTGCTCGGGCCGAAGGAGCGCATCGCCGACCGGCTGCGCGAGTACGCCGAGGCCGGGGTCACCACCCTGTCGGTGACGCTCTTCGCCGCCGATGTCGACAGTGGCGCCCAGACACTGCGGACGGTTGCGGAGGCGCTGGACCTGTCCGGGGTCGGCGAATGAACCAGATGGGCTGGATCGAGGCGGTCGTCCTCGGCATCGTGCAGGGGCTCACCGAGTTCCTGCCGATCAGCTCGTCGGCACACCTGCGGATCACCTCGGCGATCTTCTTCGAAAACGACGCCGGCGCCTCCTTCACCGCGGTCACCCAGCTCGGCACCGAGGCCGCGGTGCTGCTCTACTTCGCCAAGGACATCTGGCGGATCGCGAAGACCTGGGTCGTGGGGCTCTGGGACAAATCGGTACGGAGCAGCCACGACTACCGGATGGGCTGGTACGTCATTGTCGGCTCCATCCCGATCGGGGTGATCGGGCTGCTCCTCAAGGACATGATCCGCGGCGCCGCCCGCAACCTCTGGGTGACCGCGGTCGTCCTGATCGTCTTCGCCTTCATCCTGGCCTTCGCCGAGTACTGGGGGCGGCAGACCCGCACCCTGGAGCGGCTGACCATGCGCGACAGCGTGGTGATGGGCTTCGCCCAGGCGCTGGCGGTGATCCCCGGGGTCTCCCGATCGGGTGGCACGCTGACCGCGGGGCTCCTGCTCAACCTGACCCGCGAGGCGGCGGCGCGTTTCTCGTTCCTGCTGGCCATTCCGGCGGTGGTGATGTCGGGGGTGTTCAGCCTCCCGGATGTCTTCGACACCAGCGGCGGCGGGTCGATTCCGAGCGGCGCGCAGATGATCGTGGCCACCGTGATCGCCTTCGGCGTCGGCTACGCGGCCATCGCCTGGCTGCTGCGCTACGTCGCTCATCACAGCCTGTACGCGTTCGTGCTCTACCGGGTGGCGCTGGGCAGCCTGGTGATCGCTCTGCTGATGACCGGGACCATCTCCGCCACCTAGCGGCTGCCGCCGATCTTCTGGCGGGCTGTGCCGGGCCCGGACCGGGCCCGGCACAGCCCGTAGGCTGGCGGAGTGGCAACCCTTCTGCTTCTGCGACACGGGCGCACCGCCGCCAACGCCGACGGCGGCCTCGCCGGCCGCCGACCGGTCGAGCTCGACGACACCGGTCGCGCGCAGGCGAGCGCGGTCGGCGAACGGCTCCGCGCGATGCCGCTGGCGGCGGTGGTGACCAGCCCGTTGATCCGTTGCCGGCAGACGTTGGAGCTGGCGTTGCCGCAGGTGGCGCCGACCGTCGAGGACGGGCTGATCGAGTGCGGCTACGGCGCCTGGGAGGGCCAGCCGCTCAAGACGCTGGCGAAGGACCCCCTCTGGCCGGTCGTGCAGCAGCACCCGAGCGCCGCGGTCTTTCCCGACGGCGAATCGATGGCGGCGATGTCGGCCCGGGCGGTGGCGGCGGTGCGGCGGTGGGACGCACGGGTCGAGGCCGAGCACGGTCCGGAGGCGATCTGGCTGGCCTGCAGCCACGGCGATGTGATCAAGGCGATCGTCGCGGACGCGCTCGGCGTACACCTTGATCTTTTTCAGCGGATCGTGGCCGATCCGGCGTCGCTGACGGTGATCCGCTACACCCCGACCCGGCCGTTCCTGCTGCGGCTCAACGACATCGGTGGTGACCTCGCTGGATTGATCACGCCGAAGCCGCGCCGGTCGCGCCGCCCCCGGCCGGCCGACTCGGACGCCGCGGTGGGCGGGGGCGGCGGCAGCGGCGGCGACAAGGGGCCGTCACGATAGGTGTTGATTGTCCCGCTGGCGGTAGCGGACAGGTCGGGATGGATCGCCCGAGAGCGCCCGGCGCGAGGATTGGGGTCGGTGCGTTGCGCGGCTCAGTTCACGGCCGGATAGGGTCGTGGGTATGACCCACCAGGTACACGCCTTCGAGCCGCCCGAGCGGTTCGTCGCCGGGACCGTGGGTGCGCCGGGGGAGCGGACCTTCTTTCTGCAGGCGCGGGGCGGCGGCCGGCTCGTCAGCGTGGCGTTGGAGAAGGTCCAGGTGTCGCTGTTGGCGGAGAAGCTCGAGGAGCTGCTCACCGAGGCGCAGCGCCGGTTCGGCGTGGAGCTGCCCGAGACGGCGCCGACGCCGTCGGACAACGACCCGCTGGACACGCCCGTCGACGAGGAGTTCCGGGTCGGCACGCTCGGCCTCGCCTTCGACGTCGACACCGCCACCGTGGTGATCGAGGCGATCGCCGCGGGTGAGGCCGAAGCCGAGGTCGAGCTGGAGGAGAGCGCCGAGGAGGAAGAGGAGCCGGAGGAGGCGCCCGACGACGACCTCGACCGGCTGCGCGTGCGCCTCACCCCCGGGGCTGTCCGCGGATTCATCGACCGGGCCCGCCGCGTCGTCGCGGCGGGGCGTCCCCCCTGCCCGCTCTGCGGCCAGCCGCTCGACCCCGCCGGCCACCTCTGCCCGCGCCACAACGGCTACCATCGCTGAGCGCCACGTGACCTCGGGTCTGCAACCGTTGCTCGACGAGAATGACGCCCTGCGGCTGCTGCAACGCGGCGCCGTTGAGTTGGAGGGGCGACTCGTCGACGCCTCCAACACCACGCTGCGCGCCTTCCTGACCCTCGACGGCGTGACCGCCCGCTGCGTCTACAAGCCGGTCCGCGGCGAGCGGCCGCTCTGGGACTTCCCCGACGGCACCCTGGCCGGCCGCGAGGTCAGCGCCTACCTGGTGTCGCGGGCCACCGGGTGGGGGATCGTGCCCCCTACGGTGCTGCGCGACGGTCCGCTCGGGCCGGGCGCCTGCCAGCTCTGGATCGACGAGCCCGACGACGCGGACCCGCTGGTCGGCTTCGTGCCGGCCGACGAGCTGCCCACCGGATGGTTCCGGATCGCGGCTGCGCAGGGCGAGGACGGCCGGCCGTACACCCTGGCGCACGCCGACGACCCCCGGCTGGCCCGGATGGTCGTCTTCGACGCGGTCATCAACAACGCCGACCGCAAGGGCGGGCACCTGCTGATGGGGCCGCACGAGCGGGTCTACGGCGTGGACCACGGCGTCTCCTTCCACGTCGAGGACAAGCTGCGCACCGTGCTGTGGGGCTGGTCCGAGCAGCAGCTCCCGGACGAGGCGGTCGAGGTGCTGGAGCGGCTCGCCGAGGCGCTCGACGGAACGCTGGGGGAGGAGCTCGCCGTGCACCTCACCGCCGCCGAGGTGCACCAGGTCGGATCGCGGATCCGCCGGCTGCACGCCACCCGCGAGTTCCCGCCGCCGCCGCAGGAGTGGCCGGCGATGCCCTGGCCACCGATCTGACCCGCCCCGGTCACCGCACCGGCGTCACCGCACCGGCGTCACCGCGCCGGGCGGCCGCTGTCGGCTTGATCACCTCCCGGTCGGCTCCCCGACCGGCCGTCGCTGGATAGGCTGGCGGTCATGGAGTCTTGGACCGGGCACCAGGTGCCGCGGCTGCCCGGCACGGGCCAGCCGCTCGCGTTGTTCGACTCGGCGCGTCGCGCCGTCCACCCGACCCGGCCGAGCGGCACGGCGACGATGTACGTCTGCGGCATCACGCCCTACGACGCGACGCATCTGGGGCACGCCGCCACCATGATCACGTTCGACCTGACGCAGCGGATGTGGCGCGACGGCGGCCACGCCGTCACGTACGTGCAGAACGTCACCGACATCGACGATCCGCTGCTGGAGCGCGCACAGCGCGACGGCGAGGACTGGGTCGTGCTGGCGATGCGGGAGACGGCGCTGTTCCGCGAGGACATGGAGGCGCTGCGGATGATCCCGCCGGCGCACTACGTCGGCGCGGTCGAGTCGATCCCGGCGATCGCCGGAAAGGTGTGCGTCCTGCTCGACGACGGGGCCGCCTACCGGCTCGACGACGGCACGGGCGACGTCTACTTCGACATCACGGCGGCGCCGAACTTCGGCTACGAGTCCAACCTCTCCCGCGAGCAGATGCTCGCCTTCTTCGCCGAGCGCGGCGGGGACCCGGACCGGGCCGGCAAGCGCGACGCGCTCGACCCGCTGCTGTGGCGCGGCGCCCGCGACGGCGAGCCGGCCTGGGACGGCGGGCAGCTCGGTCCGGGGCGGCCCGGCTGGCACATCGAGTGCGCGGTGATCGCGCTCGGCCTGCTCGGCGACACGATCGATGTGCAGGGCGGCGGCAACGACCTGCTCTTCCCGCATCACGAGTGCTCCGCCGCGCATGCCGAGCGGCTGACCGGCAAGGCGCCGTTCGCGCGGCACTACGTGCACGCCGGCATGATCGGCCTGGACGGCGAGAAGATGTCGAAGTCGAAGGGGAACCTCGTCTTCGTCTCCCGCCTGCGCGCCGACGGGGTGGACCCGATGGCACTGCGCCTCGCGCTCGTCGCCGACCACTACCGGACCGACCGGCAGTGGACCGATGACGTGCTCAAGACCGCGCAGCAGCGGCTGGCGCGCTGGCGGGAGGCGGCGGCCGCCGCCGCCGGGCCGTCCGGCGCCGATCTGCTCACCGCGGTACGTGGCCGGCTCGCCGACGATCTCGACACCCCGGGCGCGTTGGCGTTGGTCGACGCGTGGGCCGACGTGACCCTCTCCGGCTCCGGCGACGACGGTGCCGCGCCCGCGCTGATGGCCGCCACGGTCGACGCGCTCCTCGGCGTCCGTCTCTGACCCCGCGCGTCCCGACGCGGACCTCGGCGCATCGGGACGGTTGCCCGGATCTGACGCGCGGCCGCCGGACGAGCCGCCGGCCGGGCGCTAACGGCCCTGCCGCGGACCCGCCTCCGGCTTGCCTCCCCGCTCCTCGCCGTCGCCCCGGCCGGGGTTCTCCGGCTTGCTCGGTGGCCGCGTGTTGGCGCGCGCTTCCGTGTCGGTCAGGGGAACTCCCGCAGCCTCCTCGGCCGCGCCGCGTTCGGGCTTCCGTCCCCGGGGCTCGTTCTCCTGTGCCACGGTCGGCCTCCGTCTCCACGCGAATTCGACAGCTCCGGTGGCCCGGCCTACCCGCGCACGCCCGCGCCAAACCAATGGCCGTAGCGTCATGACCGGGTAGCCGCGAGGTCGACTCAGCTGGCCGCCGCGCTAGCCGAGCACCAGTCCGGGGTCGGGGTCCGGCTCGGGCTGCGGGCCGGGGATCTTGTACTGCTCCGTCAGTGTCGTCATCGGGCCGGGCCAGGTCGCCTGGGCCACTTCGATCGGCTTGTGCGCGGCGTCGTAGGCCACGTGCAGCAGGTGCAGCACGGGCGTGTCCGGGCGGATCTGCAGCAGCTCCGACTCCTCGCGGCTGGGCTGCCGGGCGCTGATCGTGTCGCTGGCCGAGACGTACGCTCGCCCGATCACCTCTTCGGCCTCCTGATAGAGCGGGCGCCCGAACGACTCCATCCGCTCCAGCGACGTACCGGCCGCGTCGGCGACCCGGAACCAGGACGCGCCCACCTCGACCGGCACGTCCTCGGTGCGCACGATGTGGCGGCGCACGACGAGCTCGGTGCCGTCGGTGACCCCGAACGCGTCGGCGACCTCCGGCGGGGCGGGCGCCCGTCCGACCTGGGCCAGGTGCTGGCGGTAGCGGGCGGCGAGGTCCGCGTGGTAGCCGCGATGTCCGCCGTAGCGGCCCCGGGAGAGCCGGTTGAGCCGCCGCCGGGTACCCCGGACGTACGTCCCGGAGCCCGGCTTGGTGATCAGCAGCCCCTCGACCCGCAGCTGGTCGATCGAGCGCTGAACGGTCTGCTTCGCCACCCCGTACATCTCGGCGATCGCCGGAATGGAGGGGAGCCGTTCGCCGGGCGCCCAGTCGCCGCGCCGGATCTGGGCGGTCAGCTGGGCGGCGATCTGCCGGTGGGGCACCTCGGCGGCACCGGGGTTGATCGTCAAGGGTCGACCTCCGTTCCTCGCACCTAGGTTCCTAGGATGCCGTACGGGGTGTGACCGCGCCGGACGCGACACGCGCAATGGCCCGTCGACGTACCACGTCGACGGGCCATGAAAAGCGGTCGTGCGACCTACCAGGAGCCGGCGGTGGGGCCGGCCGAGCCGCCGCGGCGGCGGAGGTACTTCTCGAACTCCTGCGCGATCTCGTCGCCGGTCAGCGGCTGGATGCCTTCGTCGCCCACCCGCTCTTCGAGCTCGCGCACATATTCACCCAGCTCGGCGTCCTGCTCCGCCGCCGTCCGCACCCGCTGCTCCCACTCGGCGGCCTCCTCGGCCAGGTCCGCGGTCGGCACCGGTAGGTCGAGCACATCCTCGACCCGGTGCAGCAGCGCGAGGGTCGCCTTGGGGCAGGGCGGATTGTTGGCGTAGTGCGGCACGTGCACCCAGAACGAGAGCGCGTCCACCTCGGCGCGGTTGCACGCGTCCTGCAGCACCCCGACGATGCCGGTCGGGCCGTCGTACCGCGTCGGCACCAGCTGGTGGCGCTCGGCCGCGTCCTTGTCCGAGGCGCTGCCGCTGATCGGCAGGGGTCGGGTGTACGGCACGTCGGCGAGAAGCGCGCCGAGCAGCACGACGCGGTTGACCTCCAGGCTGTGGCAGACCTCCAGCACCTGCTCGCAGAAGGTGCGCCAGCGCATGCTCGGCTCGATGCCGCGGATCAGCACCACGTCGCGGTCGGTGCCCTCCGGGCTCGCCACCATGAAGCGGGTCGTCGGCCATTCGACGCGCCGCGTCTCCCCGTCGGCCATGGTGATCGTCGGCCGGCTCACCTGGAAGTCATAGAAGTCCTCCGGGTCCAGCGCGGCCACCTCCCGCGCCTGCCACACCTGCTCGAGGTGTTCCACCGCGGCCGTCGACGCGTCAGCCGCGTCATTCCACCCCTCGAACGCCGCGATCGCCACGGGCGAGCGCAGCACCGGCAGCCCGTCGAACTCGCTCACGACGTCTCCTTGCGGCGGGTGGTCACGGTAAGCCTTTCGTCCCTCACGTCCCTCAGCCTACGTGGCTGATCGGGATGCGTCCCGGTGGCCGCGCCGTCCTCTCCCCCCACCAGGGCGTGCTGGCGGCGTTGCGCCCGCAAAGCGCCGCGTGCCACGCCGGCGGCCGTCGTCCGGGCGGGCGGGAGCGCGACGCCGGTCACAGAATGTGGGAGCGGCCGTCTATCGACTCGGCCCCGGCGGATCGGGCTACTAGCCTGTGAGAGTGCCGACTTCCCTGCTTGACGCGCTCGCCGACCGCATCCTCATCGCCGACGGCGCGATGGGCACGATGCTGCAGGCCGCGGAGCTCTCCGTGGACGAGGACTTTCAAGGGCTCGAGGGCTGCAACGAGATCCTCAACGTCACCCGGCCGGAGGTTGTCCGGTCGGTGCACGACGCCTATTTCGCGGCCGGCGCCGACTGCGTGGAGACGAACACGTTCGGGGCCAACCTCAGCAACCTCGGCGAGTACGACATCCCGCACCGCATCCGTGAGCTCTCCGAGTCCGGCGCCCGGATCGCCCGGCAGTCGGCCGACCACTGGTCCACACCGGAGCGGCCGCGGTTCGTCCTCGGCTCGGTGGGGCCGGGCACCAAGCTGCCCACCCTCGGCCACGCCCCGTACGCCACCCTGCGGCAGGCCTACCTCGACAACGCCGCCGGTCTGATCATCGGCGGCGTCGACGCGCTCATCATCGAGACCTGCCAGGATCTGCTGCAGACCAAGGCGGCCGTGGTCGGCGCCCGCCGGGCCATGGTCGAGGCCGGGCGCACGGTGCCGGTGATCTGCCACGTCACCGTCGAGACGACCGGCACGATGCTGCTCGGCAGTGAGATCGGCGCGGCGCTCACCGCGCTGGAGCCGCTCGGCATCGACCTCATCGGCCTCAACTGCGCCACCGGTCCGGCGGAGATGACCGAGCACCTGCGCTACCTGGCGCAGCACGCCCGGGTGCCGCTCTCGGTGATGCCCAACGCCGGGTTGCCCCAGCTCACCGCGGACGGCGCGTACTACCCGCTCACCCCGGACGAGTTGGCCGAGGCGCTCGAGCGGTTCGTCACGGAGTACGGCGTCTCGCTGGTCGGCGGCTGCTGCGGCACCACCCCCGCGCACATCCAGGCCGTTGTCGAGCGGCTGCACGGCACGACCCCGACGCCCCGCGAGCCGGTGACCGAACCCGGCGTCGCCTCGATCTACCACCACGTCCCGTTCGCTCAGGACGCCAGCGTGCTGATGGTGGGGGAGCGGACCAACGCCAACGGGTCCAAGGCGTTCCGCGAGGCGATGCTCGCCGGCGACTGGCAGGCCTGCGTCGAGACGGCGCGCAGCCAGGCGCGGGACGGTTCGCATCTGCTCGACCTCTGCGTGGACTACGTGGGGCGCGACGGCACCCGGGACATGCGTGAGCTGGCCGGCCGGTTCGCCACGGCCTCCACCCTGCCGATCATGCTCGACTCCACGGAGCCGCAGGTGATCGAGGCCGGGCTGGAGATGCTCGGCGGGCGCTGCGTGGTCAACTCGGTCAACTTCGAGGACGGCGACGGCCCCGGGTCGCGCTACGCGCGGGTCATGCCGATCGTCAAGGAGCACGGCGCGGCCGTGGTGGCGCTGACCATCGACGAGGAGGGGCAGGCGCGTACGGCCGAGTGGAAGGTGCGGGTCGCGGCGCGGCTCATCGAGGACCTCACGGGGCGGTGGGGGCTGGACATCGGCGACATCATGGTCGACGCGTTGACCTTCCCGATCGCCACCGGGCAGGAGGAGACCCGGCGCGACGGGCTGGAGACGATCGAGGCGATCCGGGAGATCGCCCGGCGCTATCCCGGGGTGAACTTCACCCTTGGCGTGTCCAATGTGTCCTTCGGCCTCAATCCCGCCGCCCGGCAGGTGCTCAACTCGGTCTTCCTGCACGAGTGCGTCCAGGCCGGGCTGACCAGTGCCATCGTGCACGCCAGCAAGATCCTGCCGATGTCGAAGATCCCCGAGGAGCAGCGCGAGGTCGCCCTGGACCTGGTCTACGACCGGCGCCGCGAGGGGTACGACCCGGTGCACCGCTTCCTCGAACTCTTCGAGGGCGTCGACATCGCCTCGGCCCGGGCGACGCGCGCCGAGGAGCTCGCCGCCCTGCCGCTCGACGAGCGGCTCAAGCGGCGCATCATCGACGGCGAGCGCAACGGCCTGGAGGCCGACCTTGACGCCGCGCTGGCCGACCGCTCGGCCCTGTCGATCATCAACGACACCCTGCTCGACGGCATGAAGGTGGTCGGCGAGCTCTTCGGCTCCGGTCAGATGCAGTTGCCGTTCGTGCTGCAGTCCGCCGAGGTGATGAAGACCGCGGTCGCGTACCTGGAACCGCACATGGACAAGGCCGACGACGCCGGCAAGGGGCGCATCGTGCTCGCCACCGTGAAGGGTGACGTGCACGACATCGGCAAGAACCTGGTGGACATCATCCTGTCCAACAACGGCTACGAGGTCGTCAACATCGGCATCAAGCAGCCGATCAGCGCGATCCTCGACGCGGCCGATCAGCACAACGCCGACGCGATCGGCATGTCCGGCCTCCTCGTCAAGAGCACCGTCATCATGAAGGAAAACCTGGCGGAGATGGCCTCGCGCGGCGTCGCCGACCGGTGGCCGGTGCTGCTCGGCGGAGCGGCGCTGACCCGGGCCTACGTCGAGGACGACCTGCGGTCGATCTTCGATGGCCAGGTGCACTACGCCCGCGACGCCTTCGAGGGACTGTCCCTGATGGACAAGGTGATGACCGCCAAGCGCGGTGGCGGCGCCGTCATCGACCCGGAGCGCGAGGCGGCCCTCGCGGCCCGCCGGGCCCGCCGGGAACGTCAGCGGGCGCTGGTCACCGAGGCGCTGCCCGACCTCCATGACGCCTCCGTCCGCTCCGACGTGGCCCGCGACGTCGACATCCCGACGCCGCCCTTCTTCGGCACGCGGGTGATCAAGGGCATCCCGCTCGCCGACTACGCCAGCCTGCTCGACGAGCGGGCTACCTTCCTCGGCCAGTGGGGGCTGCGCGGCGCCCGCGGCGGCGGTGGACCCTCGTACGAGGAACTGGTGGAGACCGAGGGCCGGCCGCGACTGCGCTACTGGCTCGACCGGCTCACCGCCGACAAGGTCCTCGAGGCCGCCGTCGTCTACGGGTACTACCCGGCCTACTCGGAGGGGAACGACCTCGTCGTGCTCGACGAGAACGGCCACACCGAACGGGCGCGGTTCACCTTTCCTCGGCAGCGCCAGGAGCGGCGGCTCTGCCTCGCCGACTTCTTCGCCCCGAAGGGGGAGAAGCTCGACGTGGTGGCGCTGCAGCTGGTCACCGTGGGACAGCCGATCAGCGAATACACCGCGAAGATGTTCGCCCGCAACGAATACCGCGATTACCTGGAGGTGCACGGTCTCTCCGTGCAGCTGACCGAGGCGCTGGCCGAATACTGGCACCGCCGGGTCCGGAGCGAGCTGGTGCTGCCGACGGGCCGTACGGTCGCGCAGGACGATCCGGCGGACCTGGCCGGGCTGTTGCGCAACGACTACCGCGGCTGCCGGTACGCGTTCGGCTACCCGGCCTGCCCCGACCTGGAGGACCGGGCCAAGGTGGTCGAGCTGCTCGGCGCGGAGCGGATCGGCGTGCAGCTGTCGGAGGAGTTTCAGCTCGTGCCGGAACAGGCCACCGACGCGATCGTGGTGCACCACCCGGACGCCAACTACTTCAACGCCAAGTAGCAGACGCAGCGCCTCTGACCTGGGCCGGCAGCCGGCCGATGCGAGCGGGCCAGTCGGGAGCAAGTGCTGCAGTGTGCGTTGCGCCCATGGGCTGAACGACCGTAGTCGGCGCTACGTAGCGGCAATCTGGATGAGCGCGATGGAGTTGCCGTCGGGGTCGGTCACAATGGCCTTACGCCCGGCGTCGCCGATCGTCTCGATGCGGCCACTGCTGATGCCGCGCGCTTCCAGGTCGGTCACCACCTCATCCAGATCCGACACAGAGATGGTGACCAGGCCGTTGCCGGCGCGCGAGTCGTCTTCTATGACGTACAGCCAGCCGGTGTCGGCAACTCGCCACATCACCTCGTGGTCGTTGACAACCACGTCCGCGGCGCGCCCGAACAACCGGCCGTACCACTCGACTGCGTCGGCGAACGCCCCGACCGCCACTTGCGCGAAAAGCAGTTCCATCGCCACGTATGCAGCCTGCCGCAGCGACCGCGACGTTGTCGATCCGAGGCAGGCCGGCTCACGCCGGTTTCTCGCCACCGTCACGGGACAGCAGCCTCCGCCATCAGTGCCTATGCTCTCCTCCGTGCTTCCCGTGAAGGCGTCCACCCTGTTCGGCGTACCGACGATGTCCCGAGCCGATCACTACCCGCAGCTGCGTCCGCTACGTCAGGCGATGCGCTCGCAGGACTGGCCGGGGGTGACCCGGTTCTTCGCCGAGTTGTCCATCGAGCACGACCCCAGCGTGGCGGTGGGGATGGTGGCGGAGCTGCGGGGCGTGGAGAAGTTCCTGGAAAGCGCCGGCGGTGGCCCGGCGCACTCGACCCTGGCGGCGACCCTGCTCGGCGCCCGGTGGGTGGTCATGGGTTGGGAGGCGCGCACGGCCCGCCGAGCGAGCAGCGTGAGCCGCGGACAGTTCGCCCAGTTCCACGACTTTCTCGCCCGGGCCGACAACCTGCTCGGGGATGTGGTCACGGCGGAGCCGGGCAACGTCGCGGCGTGGACGACGAGGTTCGCATCGCCCGCGGCCTCCAACTGGGACTCGCCGAAGCGCGGCAACGCTACAACCGGGCCGCCGTGGCGCGTCCCGACCCGGTCACCGCGCAGCTGGAACTGCTGCAACAGCTCTGTCCCAAGTGGGGCGGATCGTTCCCGCAGGTGCACGCTTTCGCTCAGCAGTGCGCCGAGCAGGCCCCGGTGGGCGCACTGAACGCCGCCGTGGTGGCCGAGGCGCACATTGAGCGGGCGCGGGCGGAGGCCTCGGCGTCCCGATACATGAAGCAGCCCGAGGTACGTGAGCAGTTGCGTCAGGCTGTCGCACGATCCGTGGGGCACCCCGCATATCGGCCGGCACTCGGTTGGGTGCAGGCACACAGCAGCTTCGCCTACGCCTGGACGGTGGCCGGAGACCGTCGCAGTGCCGCCCCGCACTTCGCCGCCCTCGGCAACCGCGTCACGTCCTTTCCGTGGAACTATTACCCTGGATCGGGCCGAGGGACGTACAAGGCTCGCCAGCTTTCCGCGCTGATGACAGGTGCCGCGGCTTCGACGACGACCGCTACGACCTAATGCTGTCCGCCTCCGGGAGCGGCGCCGCCAAGAGACGCGGGAGGCCGTCACTCGGTCGAGGTGGGCAGTCGTCGGGACAGTTCGCGGCGCAGGACGTCACGGCTGGGAGCCATCCTGTGCAGCGGAGATGACCAGCTAGTACGGTCGACGCGGTGAGGACCACGACAACGGCACCATGCGGCAGCGCGAGCGTCGGTCCTGTCGACGAGCACAGCACGTACGGGAGCCAGCGCGGCGCGCTCACGTAGCCGTGGCGGCTGACGCAACCAGGAGCAGCCGGCTCGCCGTGAGCTGAGGTCACGTGGCATGAGGAGATTGCCGGAACCAGGTGGGGAGCTGGTCGCGGTCCCGGCAGGTGGAGGCAGTACGTGATCCGCGTTCGGGGCCGGTTGCGGTCATGGGTGAACGGTCGCGGTTGCTGCTGATGCGTCGCCATGGTGGGCCGGAGCATTGGCGTGCGCCGGCCCACCTCGATCGTGCGGGGTGCGCGTTACGGGATCGGGTACTCGGCGACGTAGACCGGCACGCCGACCCGGGTCGTGTCGGCCGGCTCACCCACGCCGTTGACCACGTGGTCGATCGTGCCGGCGCTGAGGTTCACGGTCATGATGTGGTGCAGCGTGACGCCCGGCGTCACGGGGACCTCGAAGCCGTTCCCCGTGTGGATCGACGGGTTGTTCTGGTTGAAGACGTACACGCCGCCGCCGTAGAGGGTGTGGTGCTTCACCCGCTCGTCGACCTTGTAGCCGGCCCAGCCCTTGGTCTTGCCGTTCATCCACTCGGCCTGCGTCGGCGGGTCGTACGGCAGTTCGTTCTGGTACAGGACCGTCGTGCCGTGCTCACCGTTCCAGACCGTGTTGTACCGCTGGAAGTGCTCGACGAACAGGCCGGTCGCCGTCACGTGGTCGCCGTTGATGACGGCGCCGTAGCGACCGGTGTTGGTGTTCCAGCGATCGGTGTCGCCATTGACGCCACGGGTGAAGCCCTCGACGCCGTGGTCGCCGCGCCAGACCCAGGTGTGGTCGATGAGCACGTGGTCGCTGTTGACCTCGAGAGCGATGTTCGTCTTGCCGATGTGGGGGCCGCCGACGCGGAAGTACACATCGGACAGGGTCGTCGGGTTGTCCGGGGTGCTGACGTTGCGGCCGTGCCTGTTGCCCACGCGCAGGAGGACCGGCGACTCCTTGAGGCCGGCGTCGATCGTCACCCCGGCCACGACCACGCCGGGGACCCCGGTGACGTCCAGCGGGATGGAGCCGTTCACGGCGGTAAGGGTGGCGTGCCCCAGGCCGAGGACGACCGTGTCGGGGCGCCGGACCTCGATGCTGCGCGCGATGTCGTACACGCCGGGCGTGAGCAGCAGGTGCTTGCCGCGCGCGAGCTGGGCGTTGATGACGTGCACCGAGTCGGACGGCTTGGCGACGAAGAAGTCGTGGATGGGGATGGTCCGGCCCGGCGTCAGGCCGTCGCCCCAGGAGACGCCGCTGCTGTTGCGCTGTGCGGTGGGCACCCGGACGTTGTACCTGCCCTTCGCGTCGACGAACAGGTACGGCTTCTCCCGGCTCAGAGGGTTGGTGTCGAGCGTCGTGTACGGCGGGGTCGGGAAGCCGGCGTCGTCGGGAGCGCCGACGACGCCCGCGAAGACCTGGTTCCACACGCCGTTCGACCAGCCGTCGATCTCGCTGTTGCGGGTCAGCCACTGTTGCTGGGAGCCGTTGGTGATGGAGGGCAGCCGCGAGTCGGCGATGAAGCCACCGCTGGCGTACTGCGGGCCCGCGGTGCAGTAGTCCATGAGCGACAGACCGCCGCCGGTGATGTCGACGCGGCGCATCGACACCGCCTGGGACACGGCCCAGAAGTTCGCCGTCGATCGGCAGCCGTCCTGGCCGGCGGCGTTGATGTTGATCGACAGGTTGGACAGGGTGCGCCAGAAGTTGACGAGCGCGAGGCAGTTGCTCGTGCCGCCATCGGTGAGGCAGCGGTTGTAGACCTCGACCTTGCCGTTGATGGTGACGTCGGTGGGGGAGGCGCCCAGACCGGCGATCTCGGTGTAGTAGCCGGCCTTGATCTGCAGCGGCTGGTCCGCGGTGCCGTAGGTGCCCGGCTTGAACAAGTAGGCGTACCGCTCGGTGCCCATTTCGTTGTTGACCTGCTTGGTGTGCGTCGCGTCGAGCGTCGCCTGGATCTCGCTGACCGGCATGCTCGGGTCGAAGATGGTGACGTTGGGCCCGAACTCCGGCGTGCCGTGCCGCGGGGGACCGGCGGTGGCGGCCGTGCCCGTCGCGGTGACGGCGGTCGTCAGCACCAGACCGAGCATGAGCGCCCGGCCGAGTCGCCCTCGTACGCCAGGGGACTGGGTGGTCATACGGTTCGTCCTCTCCGCTGGCCGGGACGTGCTCCGGACGCAGCGACCGTTGTAGGGAGGTGCTTCGACGGACGCACGGGGGCGCTCGTGCGCGGGTCACTCACGGCCGTCATCGACCTGCCCTTTCGGACGGTGGATGGAGACCAGCGGTGAGAGCGCTCTCTCGCCCGCCGCACTTGTATCACGCGGTGTAGGAAGGGGTTCAGATGTTTCTACCGTGCAAATCAGCCGCACGCCATGGCCGTGGAGCTTGATTTTTGGTGGTGTCAGGGCGAGCGCGGCCGGCGACCTGCTCCGCCGGCCGCGGGTTGTGGCGCAGCAGCGTCTGGACCAGGTTTCCGCTGCGCCGTACCTGCAGCTCCGGCCCATAGTCCTATTCGAGCGCCGCGACGCCCTCGGCCGCGTCTCCCTCGATCACCATCGGATCCGGTCGGCGGTCGCGTTCCGTTCCCGGAGGATATCGAGAAGCGTCCGAACTGGTCCTCCGATGTGTCCCTGCGCGCTGAAGTCACGGCCGGTCCTCAGATCGGACGACACCGAGCAGCCCTCACGGACAGGGACGCCGGATAAGGCGCGGGTCCTCGTGGCTGCGGTCGGCTTCTGTCAAGCGGCAAGAATGGGTTTCGCGGCGCTGAAAAGCAATTGGCGAACGCCAACGTGTCAGCTTCATAATGGATTATGGGCCATGGCTGAACGCGTGAGTCGTCGCGGTTCGGGCCGGCGCGGGTCGAGGTAGCCGCCTGTCGACTGTGATCGATGTAGACCGACGTCCCCGTCCATCCATGAATGAAGATCATCCCTGGTGGGATGCCTGCCGACGCGGGGTGTCGCCACGACCGTCGTTCACGGACTCCCTCGCACCGGCTGCGGCGTTCGGTCCGTACCGCGCAGTTCACGACTTCTCGTGCATTCCTGCGCCGAATATCCGTGCCACCGATCGCACCCGCAGATGGGGGGCTTTGCGGCGTCGGGGCAGGACCAGTAATGTCGGCTCGTCCGACCCGGTCGTTGGTCATCAAAGGATGACGCCGGATCGGGCCCGCTTAGTCGTGCTCGCACGAGCCGGGGACCCATTGCAATTGGGGTGAATCCGCGGGCCTTTGGCCTGTGGTAGGGCGATCCTCCCGCCCGAATCCGTCAGCTAACCCGGTACGCGGTATCGGAAGGAGACACATAACAGTGCAGCGCCGTCGAATGTGCCGTGGCACATCCCCCCAGTCCCCCCGCAGCGCGCTTCCCTCCTGGGCCGCCTCTTCCGCAGCGGGTTCGTGACGCTGGATCACTAGCCACGCCAACGGTTCGACGTTCGGCTGCGTGTTTCCCGGCATCCCGCTGAGTAAACCCGCCCCCCATTTCCGATGGGGCTGAGCGCCCTCCGCGTCGTGATCGCACCACCGACGCGGGGTCGACCGCTGACCTCTGGCTCACATCTCGCCGTTATTGGGACGCCGACTTCGAATCGGCACAGCAATGGAGCTTTGAGTGACCCCTCGACGTACCCGCAAGCAGTTCCGGCACGCCATCTCCCGCCGTGCTTTCCCGGTCGCCGCGTTGTCGGCCGCCCTTCTCGCCGCCGCCGCTACCGGCACCCTCCTGCTGAACGAGCCCGACCCCTCGTCCTCCGCGCACGATGCGTCGACCACGGCGGTCGTCGACATGGCGCTGGGCGGCGACTCCGGGCGTGGCGGCGACCGCGCCGACCGCGCGGCCCGTCCGCAGGCCGCCTCGCCGGCGCCCGCCGCGCCGAAGCCCCCGTCGCAGCGGGTGCTCGGCTACGACTTCCAGGAACAGCCCAACTTCTACTACTGCGGTCCGGCCGCCACCCGGAACGCCCTGACGGCACGTGGCTTCAAGCTGAGCCAGGACGAGGTGGCGAACAAGCTGGGGACCACGACCAGCGGCACCAACTCCGCCAACGACACCACCCGCGTGCTGAACAGCGTGATCGGCAGCGACGTCTACAAGACGCACGAGATCCCCGGTCCGGCGACCCCCGCGCAGATGGATCAGCTGCAGGCGGACGTCGTGCGCGCGGTCAGCGACGGGTACGCCGTCGTCGCCAACATCGACGGCAGCACGACGGACACGGACGGCGCCTGGCGCTCCTACCCGGGTGGCCACTACGTGACGATCGTCGGCTACAGCGACGACGGTCGGACCGTGAAGGTCGCCGATCCCGCGGGTATCGGTGGTGACGGCACCTACTGGGTGACCACGATCAACATGGCCAACTGGATGGCCGGGCACGGCTACTCCGCCTGAGCCCCCGACCGGGTGCCGGCGCTCTGCGCCGGCACCCGATCCGCACCTCGTTCGGCCGTGCAGGGCCAGCTCGTCGAGCTGGCCCTGCAGCGCATCCAGCTCCGCTTCGCGCTCGGCTTGATCTCGCTCCGCGCGGGCACGGGCGTCTCCTCCGGCGTCGGTGTGGCCGATTCGTCACCGCGTGCCGCCTGGCAGATGGAGATACCACCGCGCGCGCATCGCACACCGTCGCGCGCGTCGCCGGTTGACCAGCCGCTCGACCACCGTCTCGTGCGGTAGCAACCGACGTGCGGCGCGGTACGCCGAGCAGCGCGACATGAGCAGGATTTCCCGCGTCGGCTCCCCGAACTCATCATCGAGGAGACATGCAGGGTTGATGAGCTCATAATCGGCGACACCCCAGCGGCGTGGTCCGGTCCGGGGCGGCAGCGGTCGTCCGCTACGAGCCACGGGGAAGAGGCAGCTCGGCATGCGAACGCTTCTGATAGACAACTACGACTCGTTCACATACAACCTTTACCAACTCCTCGGCGAGGTCAACGGGGAGCCCCCGGTCGTGCTGCGCAACGACACCGACTGGGCGCAGGTGCCGATCGCGGAGTTCGACGCGGTCGTGATCTCTCCGGGGCCGGGTCGTCCCGAGCGTGTCCGCGACTTCGGCGTGAGCACCCGGGCGATCCGGGACAGCGGACTGCCGGTGCTCGGCGTCTGCCTCGGCCACCAGGGCATCTGTGACCTCCTCGGCGGGACCGTGGGGCCTGCCCCGGAGCCGGTGCACGGCCGGATCTCCGGCGTGCACCACACCGGTGTCGACATCTTCGCCGGGTTGCCCTCGCCGTTCTCGGTCGTTCGCTACCACTCGTTGGCCGTGACCGCGGTCCCGGACGAACTGGAGCCGATCGCCTGGAGCGAGGACGGAACCCTCATGGGCGTGCGGCACCGTACGCGACCGATCTGGGGCGTGCAGTTCCACCCCGAGTCGATCAGCAGCGAGTACGGCCGCGAGCTGCTCGCGAACTTCCGCGACCTGGCGATGGCGCAGCGCCCCCCGGGCGGCGCCGCCGCGGCCGGCAGCGCCGCGACCACCCCGGCTCGCCCGGCCGCTACCTCCGCCCGCCCGGCGGCGACCGGCGCCACCCGGTACCGGGTGCATGTGCGCGCGCTGCCGATCATGCCCGACCCGGAGACCGCGTACCGTGAACTCTTCGCGGATGCCGGCGTCAGCTTCTGGCTGGACAGCAGCGCCGTGATCGACGGGCTGTCGCGGTACTCCTTCATGGGCCACGGCGCGGGGCCGCTCGCCGAATACGTCACCTACCGCGCCGCCGAGCGCACCGTCACCGTGCGGCGCTCCGACGGCAACACCGAGCGGGTGGTGCAGCCGTTCTTCGAATACCTCGACGACCAGCTACGCGCGCGGGCGATGCCGACACCGCCGGGTGTGCCGTTCGACTTCAACCTGGGGTACGTCGGCTACCTCGGCTACGAACTGAAGGCGGAGACCGGCGGGGAGTTGGCCCACGAGGCGGACACCCCCGACGCGGCGCTGCTCTTCGTCGACCGCATGCTGGCGCTGGACCACGTCGAGCAGACCTGCTATCTCCTGGCGCTCAGCGCCGGCGACGACGACGTGGCCGCCATCGCCTGGCTCGACCGCACGGCGGTCCGGCTCCGGGCGACCCCGCCCGGCGACGACGCGGCCGCGGCGACGGCACTGCTCGCCGGCACCGTGATGACCGACGAGGCGGTAGGTCATCTCGTGGAGCCGCGGCACGACCGGGAGGGCTACCTCAAGCGCATCGACCAGTGCCTGGAGGAGATCCACCACGGCGAGTCGTACGAGGTGTGCCTCACCAACATGGTGACCGTGCGGACCGTGATCGATCCGCTGCGGACGTACACGCACCTGCGCAGGATCAGCCCCGTCCCGTACGCGGCGCTGCTGCGCTTCCCCGATCTGGCCGTGCTCAGCGCCTCTCCCGAACGATTCCTCTCGGTCGGCGTGGACCGGGTCGCCGAATCCAAGCCGATCAAGGGGACCCGGCCGCGGGGCGCGACGCCGGTCGAGGATGAGGCGCTCCGGCGTGATCTGCTCGGCAACGAGAAGGACCGGGCCGAGAACCTGATGATCGTCGACCTGATCCGCAACGACCTCAACATGGTTTCCGAAATCGGCTCCGTGCACGTTTCGCGGCTGTTCGACGTCGAGACGTACGCGCCGGTGCACCAGCTCGTCTCGACCGTCCGCGGCACGCTCCGCCCCGACCAGTCTGTCGTCGGGTGCGTCCGCGCCTCCTTTCCCGGTGGTTCGATGACCGGAGCTCCGAAGGTCCGCACAATGGAGATCATCGACCGGTTGGAGGAGGGGCCGCGCGGCGTCTACTCAGGTGCGTTGGGCTGGTTCTCGCTCAGCGGCGCGACCGATCTCAGCATGGTCATCCGTACCCTGGTCGCCGCGGACGGACAGGTCAGCTTCGGGGTCGGCGGGGCCGTCGTGGCCCTCTCTGACCGGGAGGAGGAGTTCGCGGAGACGGTCGTGAAGTCCCGTGCCGTGATGACCGCGGTCATGGCGACGGCCGTGGAACCGGTCGGGCCGCAGGCATGAGTCCGGGGGTACCTCATCGGGAGCGCTGCGTCGTGGTCGGCGGGGCCGACGCCCGGTGACCTCAGGTCCACCGAGTCGGTGTCCCGGTCCCGATCCAGCAGGGGTCAGGTCCGGCCGCGCAGTGGGGCCCACTGTGGTTGATCAGGCGGTGGCGCCGAGCCCGGTCGGCGCGGCGCCGAGCGTGGTGTCGTCGACGAGGGCGCAGATCCCCACCAGGCGCAGCAGCGGCCACGGCGCGCGCAGCCAGTCGAGACAGGACAGGTCGGCCTCGCCGGGCTCGGGGAGGTGGCGTCCCATCCGTTCCGCCGCGGCCATGATGGACCGCGCGTACGCGGCGAGCCCGACGTGGTCGACCGGGCGGTCGGCGCAGCGGAGCGACTCGCGGACCTCGGCGGCGTGCTGGTCGACGAGCGCCATGAGGACGGGGTGGATGAGCGCCGTGGTGAGGCCGTCGACGCCGACGCGGGCCATGACGTCGTCGAGCACCCGCGCGGCGTCGGTGGTTGTCCTGGTGGGGGCTGCGGAGGGGAAGTGGTTGGTCATGCGTTGGACGCTAGGGATCCGCCTTCCCCACTACTTGATCAGCAACCGGATTGCAGCCGACGCCTCATCGGGTGGCTACCACCGGTAGCACGAGATCGGACAAAGCGGGCCTTGTGTGGCACGGCTGATGTGCTGATCGCAGCCGCAGACACCATGGCTGGCATACTCGCCAGCCATGGTGTTGTCACGCGGATGGGCGATCTTTCTCGCCGGAGTGGGCGTCTGGACCTGGGTCATCTGGCCCCGGTTCGCCGTGGCGATCTGGAACGATCCCCGCGCCTGGTCCGCCGGGACGGTCGGCGAGGGCGCGCCGACCGGTTTTCTGTGGGTGCACGCGCTGCTGATCGCCGCGTCGCTGGCGATCGGCACGGCCGTCGGCCTGCTGGGGGTGCGCGCGTGGCGTGCCACCCGTGCCCGCGCCGGCCGCTGACCGGCCCGCGCACCGAGCACTCACGACCGTCCCGATCATCGAAGTCAGAGCGCGGACCAGACCATCTGGGCGACCCGCGGGAACGCGGCCTCGAGGAACAGCTCGGTCGTCCGGTCGCGCAGCGCGCAGTCCGGCCAGGCATGCAGCACCTCCGGGAGCGTGCGGTAGCCGAGCACGAGTTGCAGCAGCGCGCCGAGGGGGATCGCGGCGTGCACGGCCGGATCGTCGACGGGGGCGGTGCTGCGGGGACCCGGTACGACGGCCACCAGCTCACCGTCACGGAAGTCGAGCTGCATCGCGCGCCCGTAGGTGTCGATCCGCAGGCTCTCGTGCGGCCAGCGCAGCCCGGCCGCGCGCCAGCGCTCCGCGAGCGCGGGCCGCCACCGGTCCAGCAGGGCGACCGGGTCGCCGGTGCGCACGTACCAGGCATACGGGCGGCGCGGCACGCCGGGCCCGGCGAAGCGGCTGAGCGGATGTTCGGCGTCGAACAGCGGGCGTAGCCCGGTGAAGGGCCGATCCGCGGCCTGTCCGGTCTCCCGCCCGACTTCGGCGAGCTGCGCCAGAAGTACCGGCGCGGCCGCCGGCCAGTCCTCGCGCCGCGCGCACGCCGCGGCGAAGACCGCCAGTTCGCCGGCCGCGTTCGGGCGAGGGGCGTGCGCGGCGTACCCGACGACCACGTCGTCGGCGGTGGTCAGCGCGGTCACCTCGCGCCGCACGAAATCGTCGGGGCGCCGCCCGGCGAGCTCGTACCGCCACCGGCCGGCGTCCCTCGGGCAGTGCAGACCACCCTGAACGGCGAGCGCCCGGTCGACCGCGGCGAGTTGATCCGCGTCGGCGGGCGTCGCCGGCCGGGCGCGCAGCGCGGCCTCCGGACGCCGCGCCGGCAGCGCGCCGGCGGGTACGACGAGCGGAGCTCCGTTGCTCAGCGCGTACTCGTAGTCGAAGCGGCGGTAGAAGAACGGGATGCCCTCGATCACGTGCAGCACGACGCCGTCGCGGTCGCCGCGTTCGTGCAGGGCGGCGAAGAGCCGGTCGGTGAGGCGTTGCCCGCGGTGCGCGGGGTGGGTGCCGACCAGTTCGACCTGTACGACGGGGAGCCGCACCTCGCCGTGCCGCCACTCCTGCGCGAGCGCGACCAGACTCGCCACCGGCCGGCCGGTGGCGACCTCCTCGGCGACCAGGAAGTCGGCGGGGGAGACGGTGGGATGCCCGTCGAAGAGATCGCGCGTCCAGGCGCCGATGCCGGGATGGGGGTTGCCCCCGGTCATCGCCTGGAGGTGCACCGCGGCGTTGATCTCCGCGAGCTCCTCGATGTCCGCCGGGGCTCCGGAGCGGATCCGGTAACGAGTGGTGTCGGTAATCACAACTTACATATGTAGCAGACGACCACGGAGGATCGGTGCGCCGCCACCGCCTCACCGGGTCCGTACCGAAGCGCCGAACGGAAGTGGACAGGCGATCCGCCAGTTCACGGATTCCGGCTTATCCGTCTGATGCTTGTATCGACTGAATATCACCGATTGGACGTGATACGAACCACCTCTTGATCGCCGGGATTGCCCCGATGATCTGGGGCGGGCAGGGTCGGGAACCGGTGCGTCCCCCACGTATCACCTCGTCAGCCCAGGGAGTTCCTCGTGCCCGCCGCTCACCGCGCCCCCCGTCCTCTCGCGCACCGTGTCACCGCCGTCGTGCTCGGCGCGGTCTTCGTGAGCGGCGCCGGCGCCGGACTCGCCCTGATGGGCAAGAAGAGCACCGAGACCGACGTCGCGGCGACCGCGCGCGCCGGCGACCGCGCCAGCCGCGGCCTCGATCGCGCTCCGGCGCCATCGCTCCCCATGTCGGCCAGTCCCGCCGCCGCCGAGATGACGGCGCTGCCGTCGCCGTCCGCTGGCGCCACTCCCGCCTACGGCGGCAGCGGGACAACGCCGCGGACGCCGGGCATGGCCGGACCGGCGAGTCCCATGGCGACCAGCCGCGCCGGCTCGGGCGCGAACGGGGCGGCCAGGACGAGCACTCCGCCGCGTCCGAGCGGGACCAGGACGCCGGGACCCGCCGCGCCGACCGCCACCCCGGCGAAGCCCGCGAAACCCGTGCGTACCCCGGCCCCGATCTCCGCCTCACCCGCCGTTCCGGTCCAGACGCCCGCGCCGAGCAGCCCCACCCCGGTACCGGCCAGCCCGTCCGCCCCCGCACACCCGGTGCCGCCGACCGGACTGCCGCTGCCCTCCGCGACCTTCACCGAGCCGGCCCCGGGGGTCCTCCCGTAGCGCTGCCACCCGCCCCTCGCCGCGGCCCGTCACCGTTTGTCGGAGCAGGCCGCGGGTAGTCGGCCCGGACCGGCCGAGAGGGGGACCCGAGGTGAACTGTTCCGAGTTCGTTGACGCGGTTGCGCGGCGCGGCGGAGTCTCACGCGAACAGGCACACGACCTGACCCGCGCCACCCTCCAGACATTGGCGGAGCGGATCAGCGGCGGGGAGACCCGGGACGTGGGCGCGCAATTGGCGCCGGAACTGCGCGAATACCTGCACAAGGAACAGGAGTTCCCGGAGCCCTTCGGGCTGGGTCAGTTCATCCGCCGGGTGAGTGACCGCGCCGGAGTCAATACGGCGCAGGGCAGCGCAGGCGTGCGCGCCGTGCTCGCGACCGTCCGCGAAGCGGTCGCCACACGCGAGTTCGAGGACGTGGTCTCGCAGTTGCCGAAGGAGTACTGGGAGGTCATCGAGCCGGTGGGGGCGCAGTTCGGCGTCCGGCGCGGGGTTCGCTAGCCGGACCCGACGTGCTCGTCCGATCCGGGTGAGGGTGGCTTCACCCCGCCGCGCGGACGATGGACGGGTAGGGCTGAGGACATTCAGGAAGGTGCGATGACGATGCCGATCAGCGAGGACCTGCGGGTCGCCAACTACGTCAAGCAGACCGGCCGCAAGGAGTTGACGCCCCGGCAGCGGCGGCGCGCCCAGAAGAAGGCGAGCGTGACGCGGCGCCGCGACTAGCGCGGATGGGCGGTTGACCGCGCCGACGAAACGATCATCGCCAGCGGTGATCGTCGCGACGCCGCGCTCCGTACTGTCTGGTGTGGGATCGCAGACAGTCGCCGCCCGCCACCGGTTCCGGCGCGCGACGCCCCTCGCCGGCCTGGTGGCCACCCTTCTCGTCGCGCTGGCCTGCGGCGCCGGCGTTCCGCTCGGCGGACAACCCGCCGGGCGGCGACCGGCCAGCGCGCAGTCCGGTGAGCCGGCGCGCTCCGCCCCGACGGCGACCACCGCGCGACCCGCGGACGGCACGACCAGCGTGGAGGAGTTCCAGCGGGACGTCACCGGCGCGGTCGGGCTCGCCGAACGGTACTGGGGTGAGCGGTTCCCGTCGCTCGGCCGGCGGTTCGAGCCGGTCGCAGAGGTCGTCGCGTACACCCGGGACGGCGAGGTCACCTGCGGCACTGTGCGCCTGACCCGCAACAACGCCGCGTACTGCGCACCCCGCGACATGATCGCCTACGACGCGCGGTGGGCGGCGAGCGCGTTCCGCCGGGTGGGGGACGCGTTCCTGTTCTATCTGCTCGGCCACGAGTACGCGCACGGCGTCCAGGTCCGGCTCGGCCTCCAACACCGCTTCACCATCCAGCAGGAGTTGCAGGCCGACTGCCTGGCCGGCGCCTATATCGGCGACTCGGTGCGGGCGAAGACGCTGACCCTCGACAAGGGTGACCTCGCCGAGTTCCGCGCCGGACTGCTGGCCGTCGGAGACGATCCGGGGCAACCGTGGTTCGCCGAGGACGCCCACGGCACCGCCGAACAGCGCACCGACGCGTTCTTCGCCGGCTACGACAACTCGCTGGCCGCCTGTGATCTCGAATGACCGTCGAGCCCGCTCACCGTCGGGCTTCGGTCCCGGTCGACCTCGCCTCACCGGTCGCGTTCGGGGTGATCGTCGCCACGAACCGGTCCCTACCAAGGCGTCCCGACCGACATCCGGGCGACACTGGTCGGCGATAGATCCGCCACCCCCGGAGGGAGATCCGCCGTTGACCACCCACCCGGTGGCCGCAGTCCTGTTCGACATGGACGGCACCCTGGTCGACAGCGAGCGGCTCTGGGACGTGGCCCTGCACGAACTCGCGGCCACGTACGGCGGCCGGCTGTCGGAAGCCACCCGCCGCGCGATGGTGGGATCCAGCATGGCGACCTCGATGCAGCTCCTGCACACCGACCTCGACCAGCCGTGGCGCGACCCCGCCGCCGGCATCGCGTTCCTCGAGCGGCGCGTCGCCGAGCTCTTCGTGACCGGCCTCGAATGGCGGCCGGGGGCGCTGGCGCTGCTCCGGGCGGTACGCGCCGCCGCCATCCCCACCGCACTCGTCACCTCCACCGCGCGGGCGCTGGTCGAGGTCGCGCTCGAAACGCTCGGCCGGGACAGCTTCGACGTGGTGGTCTGCGGCGACGAGGTGAGCGCCACAAAGCCGCACCCGGCTCCGTACCTGACCGCGGCCGGGCTGCTGCAGGTGCCGATCGAGCGGTGCGTCGCGATCGAGGACTCGCCGACCGGGGTGGCGAGTGCGCTCGCGTCCGGCGCGGCGGTGCTCGCCGTGCCGAGTGAGGTCCCGCTCGACGAGGCCGAGGGCCTGCACCTGCTGGAAACGCTGGCGACCGTGGACGTGGAGTTCCTCGCCGGCCTGCTGGTATCGCGCGACGAGCCCGCCACGATCGGCGTGATCACCGAATCCTGACGCCGGGCGTCCGTCGAGCTCTCGCCGGACGCTCCACAGACGCGGGCGGGGTGGGCGCCCCCGGCACCCACCCCGCCGCACCCCCCGTTCCCCCGGTTACTCGTGCGCGATGGCCCCGAGCACGTTGAGCCGCGCCGCGCGGATCGCCGGCAGCACCGCCGCGATGACCCCGACCAGCGCCGCCAGCCCGATGAAGACCGCCATCTGCGACCAGGGCAGCACCAGGTTCTTGATGCCGTCGTCACGCAGCGCGCGCACCACGGCCGCGCCGAGCCCCGCGCCGACCACCACGCCGAGCAGCGCGCCGAAGACCGAGATGACCACGGCCTCCACCGTGACCATGCGCATCGTCGCCGCCCGACCCAGGCCGATGGCCCGCAGCAGCCCCAGCTCGCGGGTCCGCTCCAGCACCGACAGGGCCAGGGTGTTGACGATGCCGAGCACGGCGATCAGGATCGCCAGCGCGAGCAGCACCTGGATCATCAGCAGCAGCTGGTCGAACTGGCTGGTCTGCTGCTCGATGAAGGAGGCGCGGTCGGCCACGGACACCTCGGGGCTGTCCTTGAGCAGCGACTCGACCTGGGGCAGGACCTGGTCGACGGAGGCGCCCGGCGCCAGCTGCAGGTAGGCCTGGATCGGCTGCGGGACGGTGAAGTTCGTCGCCGCCGCGACCGGCAGCACGAACCCGCCGAACAGCTCGGACTCGGCGTAGATCCCGGTCAGCGTGTAGGTCTGCTGCTCGCCCCGACTCAGCTGCACGGGCATCGTCGCGCCCACGGCGAGTCCCCGTTCCCGGGCGGTCTTCGCGTCGACGAAGAGTTGGTTGGGGCCGAGGGCGTCGATCGTGCCGGCGGTGGGCGTCGCCTTGTAGATGTCGCGTAGCGCCGACACGTTGCTGGTCGCCGTCACGTACGTGCGCTCGGTTCCCACCATCGCCATGTCGCCGTACATGCCGGCGACGGCCTTGACGTCGGGCAGGGCGGCGGCCTTGTCCAGCACCGCCGCGTCGAAGCTCGGCGGCCGCGGCCCGGTCTGCGCCCCGGAGATCACCAGCTCCGCCTGGATCGTGTCCTCGGCCAGCGCGGTCAGACTGCTCTTGGCCGAGTCGAGGATGACGGTCACGCCGGTGACCAGGGCGATGCCCACCATCAGCGCGGCGGCGGTGATCGCGGTACGGCGCGGGTTGCGGCCGGAGTTGAGCCGCCCGAGCTTGCCCGGAACCGACCAGGAGAAGATCCGGCCGAGCAACGACACCACCGGCTTGCTGATCAACGGGGTCAGCAGCGCCACCCCGATGAACGACACCAGCACGCCGCCGAGAATGGTCCAGAGCGTGTTGTCACCGGCGTTGCCGGTGAGGCCCAGGGCGAGCAGCGCTCCGCCCACCGCGGCGACCGCCGCGCCGGCGACCGTGATCCGGGTCAGCGGACGGTCCGGGGTGGCGACGTCCTGCATCGCCGCGATCGGTGGAATCCGCGAGGCGCGCAGCGCCGGCAGCACCGCGGCGACCACCGTCACGAGCAGGCCGACGACGAACGCGCTGATCACCGCGGCGGGCGGCACGCCGATCGGCGCGAGCTCCAGCCCGCCGCCGAACTGCCCGAAGACGTACGCCAGCAGCGCGCCGACGCCGACCCCGGCGGCCAGACCGAGCACCGCGGCGATCAGGCCGATCACGACCGCCTCGACGAGCACCGCGCCGATCATCTGGCGGCGGCTGCCGCCGATCGCCCGCATCAGCGCCAGTTCGCGGGTCCGCTGCGCCACGATGATCGAGAACGTGTTCAGGATCAGGAAGATGCCGACGAAGAGGGCGACGCCGGCGAAGCCCAGCAGGATGTTGTTGAAGAAGGCCAGGCCTTCCTTGAGGCTGGCCGACGCCTCGTCGGAGAGTTGCTTGCCGGTCTTGACCACGTACTGGTCACCGAGGACGCGACCGATGTCGTCGCGCAGCGCCGTCGCGCGGACGCCGTTCGCGGCTTCCACCGAGACGTTGTTGTAGACGCCGCGCTCGCCGAGCATGAGCTGCTGGGCGATCGGCTCGGTGAACATGACCTCCTGAACACCGCCGAGGCTGTCGCGTCCGCCGCTGTAGCCGAAGACGCCGACCAGGGTGAACTCGCGTTTGGGTGCCAGCGTCAGCACGCCGACCCGGTCCCCGACCTTGATCTTCGCCGCCTCGGCGACCGTGACGTTGACGACGATCTCGTTGTCACTGGTCGGGCCACGCCCCTCGCGCAGTTGCACGAGTTCGTCCTCGCCGATCCAGTTGCCGCCGAGCTGCGGCGGACCGAACGAGGTGACCACCTTCCCGTTCTTGCCGATCACCCGGGCGCCGTCGGCGGCGACGACACCGGTGGCCTTCGCCACGCCCGGCACCGCCTTCACCTTGTCGACTGTGGACGTCGGGAAGTTCGCCGCGATCTGCTCGCCCTCGAGCTCGCTCACCGCGATCTTCGGCTTGGCGCTCACCGCCACGTCGATCTGGGAATAGGCGCTGCTGAAGACGGAGTCGAATGAGCGACCGAGCGTGTCGGTGAGCACGAACGCGCCGGAGACGAACATGACGCCCAGCACGACGGCCAGGCCGGAGAGGATCAGCCGCAGTTTGCGGGCCAGCAGGCTCTTGAGAGTGGCGCGCAGCATCAGGCGTCCGCCTCGGCCAGTACGTCGAGCCGCTTCATCGTGTCCAGGACGCTCTCCGGGGTCGGGCCGGTCAGCTCGGTCACGACCTGACCGTCGGCGAGGAAGACGACACGGTCGGCGTAGGCGGCGGCGCCGGGGTCGTGGGTGACCATGACGATCGTCTGCCCGTACTCCTTCACCGAGTTGCGCAGGAAGTTGAGCACCTCGGCGCCGGCACGGGAGTCGAGGTTGCCGGTGGGCTCGTCGGCGAAGATGACGTCCGGCCGGGCGACGAGGGCGCGGGCGCAGGCGACGCGTTGCTGCTGCCCGCCGGAGAGTTGGGCGGGACGGTGATTGAGGCGGTCACGGAGCCCGACGGTGTCGATGACGGTGTCGAACCATTGCGGGTCGGGCTTGCGGCCGGCGATGGCGAGGGGGAGCACGATGTTCTCCCGCGCCGACAGGGTGGGGAGCAGATTGAACTGCTGGAAGATGAAACCGACCTTGTCGCGGCGCAGCCGGGTCAGGCCGGCGTCGCCGAGCCCGGTGACGGTCGTGTCACCGATGGCGATCTGACCGCGGGTCACCGAGTCCAGCCCGGCGAGGCAGTGCATCAGGGTCGACTTACCGGACCCGGACGGGCCCATGATCGCGGTGTACCGGCCCCGTTCGAACTCCACGCTCACCCCGCGCAGCGCCATCACCTGGGCCTCGCCGGTGCCGTACACCTTCCACACGTCGCTCGCGCGGGCCGCCACCTGATTGTCGCGGGCTGCCGTCGCTGTCACTGGTCCTCCTGAAGAAAGCTTGTGGACCGGCCACGCGCCACGGCGTGGCCGGCATGTTCATCCTCGGCGACGGAGAGTCGTCCTTCCTCCGCCGGAGGAGTGAGCCGGACGCGGATTTCCCGCTGCGGGTGAGCCCCCATGCCGGATCAGGGTTACCCCTGAATCCTGCGGCAGAGTGGCCCGCTTTTCGCCTGAAACACCGTTTTCGGTGCGGCCCGAGCGGGAGCGCTCCCGCTCATGCCGCCCCCGCTCGCTGACGCCGCGGGAGCTGATCGGCCCGGGCCGGCAGGGCTGTGCCGGTCTCCGTGTCGCCGCGGACACTCCCGCCCCCCGTTTCCGTCACCGACACGGGCTGAGGCGGCGCCCAGCGCCCCCGTGCCGTTGGCCGAGACGGCGATCGCCGTCTTCACTCACGGTAGGGGACCGGCGCACGCCCGCCGTCGTGCGCGTGGAGGGTCTCCGGGGTACGACCCGCCGGGCGTCTCCTCGGACCTGAGAAGGAGAACCCTGGGGGTGGGGTCCTTCCCGAGGCCCGGTCCTCGCACCGGGTCCCCCACGTCCGTCGCGTGTGGACCGGCCGGTCGATGAACCGCGCGCCCCCGGGACCGACGCGTCCCGGCCGCACGTTCTCCTCGCCGTGCACAGGCACCGTGTCGGAATTCGCGCGCCCGTCTGCTTCTCGGGTTAGGCCCGCGGAAATCCGGGGACTCGCTGGGCGAGGTCAGCGTCACCGCGCAGGGAGAGGAGGAGCCGCCGTGGCTCAAGCCGTCACCACCGTGGTGTTGGAACCGGCTGCGCGACGAGTCGTCGAGATGACCGCCAATCCGCCGTTCCTCTTTCAACTCCCGCCGGACCAGGGCCGGGCGAAGCTCGACGAACTGCAGTCCACCGGCACGGTCGCCAAACCGGACGCCGACATCCAGGACATCATGGTGGGCGGTCCATCGGGCCCGGTGCCGGTCCGCATTGTCCGCCCGTCCGGACGGCAGGACGGTCCGCGGGACGGGAAACTGCGTGAACACGTCCGGCAGATGGCGCAGGACGCCGCCCGCCCGGGGCGGATCGTGAACACGCTTCCGGTGACCCTCTACCTTCACGGCGCGGGATGGGTGTTCGGCGGCACGACCACCCATGACCGGCTCATCCGCGAGCTCGTGGCGCAGTCCGGCACCGCCATCGTGTTTCCCGTCTACAGCCTCGCGCCCGAGGCGCGCTATCCGACCGCCCTGAACGAGTGCTACGCGGTCGCAGAGTGGATCGCGGGGCACGGCGCCGATTTCGGACTGGACGCGTCGCGGATGGCGGTGGCCGGCGATTCGGTCGGCGGCGCCCTGGCGACCGCCGTCGCGATGATGGCCAAAGACCGGGGCGGCCCGCGGTTCAGACAACAGGTGCTGCTCTACCCGGTCACCGACGCCACCTTCGACACCGGCTCCTACCGCGAGTTCGCCCAGGGCTACTACCTGGGCCGCGACCTCATGATCTGGTTCTGGGACCAGTATCTGCCCGACGAGGCTCAGCGCTCGGACCCGATGGCGTCGCCACTGCGGGCCAGCATCGACGGGCTCCGAGCGCTGCCGCCGACGCTGATCACCACCAACGAGGCCGATGTGCTGCGCGACGAGGGCGAGGCGTACGCGGCCAAACTCCGGCAGGCCGGTGTGCCCGTGACCCAGGTCCGCTACCAGGGCGCCATTCATGATCTCGTCATGCTCGACGCGCTGGCCGACAGCAGCGCGGCCCGAGCCGCCACGGGGCAGGTGGCGATGACGCTGCGCAACGCATTGCACGCCTGAACGTTCGGTCGGTCGACGCGGTACGGCACGCCCCGTCTCCGACCAGCCCGTTCAGGCCTTGGGTCGCACCAGCCCGGACTCGTACGCGAGCACGACCGCCTGGACCCGGTCGCGCAGCCCGAGTTTGGTCAGCACGTGTCCGACATGGGTCTTGATCGTGGTCTCGCTCACCGACAGCGCACGTGCGATCTCCGCGTTGGACAGCCCGCGCGCGACCTGCATGAGCACTTCGCGTTCCCGCTCGGTGAGCACGTTGAGCGCCTTCGGCGGGGCTGCCGACGGGTCGGGGAGCGAATCGGCGAACCGGTCGAGCAGCCGCTTGAGGATCCGCGGCGCCACCACGGCCTCGCCGGCGGCGACCGTGCGGATGGCCGTGACCAGGTCATCGGCGGGCACGTCCTTCGCCAGGAAGCCGCTGGCTCCGGCGCGCAGCGCCCCGACCACGTACTCATCGAGATCGAACGTGGTGAGGATCAGCACCCGCACCGGCAGTCGCGCGTCGACGATGGCCCGGGTGGCGGCGACGCCGTCGAGCCGGGGCATCCGGATGTCCATCAGTACGACGTCGGGCAGGAGCCGGCGGGCCAGGTCGACCGCTTCCGCGCCGTCTCCGGCCTCTCCGACGATGTCGAGGTCGGCCTCGGCGCCGAGCACCATCCGGAAGCCCGTACGGAGCAGCGGCTGGTCGTCGGCGAGCAGGATCCGCACCGGTAGGCCGGCGGAACGCGCGATCGTATTTCCCGCCGCGCCGCTCTCCCCGAGCGTGCTGCCTCCGGTCATGCCGCCCCCTCGATCGCCGATGCGCCCAGCTGTTCCATCGGCAGTTTCGCGTAGATCCGGAAACCACCGCCGGGGCGGGGGCCGGTGCGCAGGGTGCCGCCGTAGAGGGCGACGCGCTCCCGCATGCCCACCAGCCCGTGCCCGACCCGGGTCGACTCCGGCATCGGGCCTCGGCCGGTATCGAAGATCTCCAGGATGAGCCAGTAGACCCCGAAGCTGAGCCGCACCTGCGCGGTGGCCGCCCCGGCGTGCTTGAGCGTATTGGTCAGCGCCTCCTGCACGATCCGGTAGATGGTCAGCGCCACGCCGGGGTCGAGCGGCGCGGGTGCGCCGTCGACGCGCAACGTCACGGGCAGCCCGGCCTCGCGCACCTGCTCCACGAGGAGTTCGATGCCGGCCAGCCCGGGCTGGGGCGCCAGGTCGGCGGCGGGTTCGGCGTCGGTGCGGAGCACGTCGAGCAGGCGACGCATCTCGCGCAGCGTGGTGCGGCTGGTCTCTTCGATCGTGCGGAGGGTGTCGTCGGCGACGTGCGGCTCCCGGCTCAGCACGCGCCGCGCCCCGGTGGCGAGCACGCCCATCACGCTGACGTGATGGGCGACCACGTCGTGCAGCTCGCGGGCGATGCGCCGCCGCTCGTCCGCGACCGCCTGCTCCGCCAGGGAACGCTGGTTCTCCTCGGCGGCACGGGCCCGTTCCTCGAGCGCGCGGATCGAGGTCCGCCGGGCGTGCACGGTGCGGCCGATGAAGAAGCAGACCAGCGCGAGCAGCACATTCGTGAAGATCATGTAGGCCGGGGAGATCCCGCTCGTGTCGCTCTTCCATGGCCGCAGTGCCGCGGTGAACAGCAGGGGGAGCCAGACGACCGTGGCGGCCAGCGCCGCCCGGCGCAGCGTGAAGTGGGCCGCGGTCGAGTAGGTCAGCAGCACCAACGACACCACCATGGTCACCGCCTGGTGGTGCGCGAAGACGGGCACCGCGAGGCTGACCGACGCCAGGGCGACCGCGAGCCACGGGTTGAGTCGGCGCAGCGCGATCGGCGCCGCGGAGACCAGGCTCCAACCCAGCACGCTCGGCCAGCCCGCGGTCCTCAGCTCGGGCGGACCGGTCGCCACCAGCGCGATCTCTACCGTGACTGCGGCAGCGGCGATCAGTGCGTCCTCGCCGAGTAGCCGCCGGGCCTGCGCCGGCACGCCGAAACGGCGCGGCAAGGCGGTCAGCGGCGCGCGGCGGGATTCCGCCGGGTAGCGGCGCACGCGACCCTGCTCCAGCCCGCTGCTCTCAGGCGCGCTGCTCCCGGACGCGCTGCTCCCGGACGCGCTGCCCGCGGTCGGGGCGTCCGGGTCTGCCATGTTGGCGACGCTAGTCGCCGCGCACCCGAATCGATCGTCGCGCGACATGAACCCGACCTCATCCCGAGGGATGAGGCTCACTCGTCCGCGCCGGGCACGACCGGCGCCGCCGCGCGCGGCACGGCGGTCACCACCGGCAGCTCGGGGAAGGGCGGAGGGGTCCCGCCGAAGGTGGGACAGTGCGCCTGGTGGCTGCACCAGTCGCAGAGGCGGCTCGGCTTGGGACGGAAGTCCCGACGCTGCGTCGCCTGTTCGATCGCCCGCCAGAGCGCGATCAGCGTGCGCTCGAAGCGCACCAGCTCATCCGGGTCGGGCGTGTAGTCGCAGATCTCCGCGTCTTTCAGATAGAGCAGCCGCAGCACCCGCGGCACCACCCCGCGGGTGCGCCACAACACCAGGGCGTAGAACTTCAGCTGGAACAGCGCCCGTCCCTCGAACGCCTCGCGCGGCGCTCCACCGGTCTTGTAGTCGACCACCCGCAGGTCGCCGTCGGGTGAGATGTCGAGCCGGTCGATGTAGCCGCGGATGAGGAGTTGCTCGTCGACGACGGCGGAGACCAGGCTCTCCCGTTCGGCGGGCTGCAGGCGGCGCGGGTCCTCCACCGCGAAGTAGCCGTCCAGCAGCGTCCGGGCGGCGACCAGGAACTCCGCGGCGGCGGCCGGATCCTCGGCGAAGATCCCGGCGAACTCGGGCTGATCGGCGAGGAGGCGGTCCCACTGCGGCGCGACCAGCTCCGCCGCCGCCGTCGGGGTGCGCTCGGACGACGGCAGGTCGAAGAGCCGTTCGAGGACGGCGTGGACCAGCGTGCCGCGGGCCTGGTCCGCGGACGGCTTCTCGGGCAGCCGGTCGATCGTGCGGAACCGGTAGAGCAGCGGGCAGGTCTTGAAGTCGGCGGCACGGGACGGGGAGAGGGAGGGATAAGCCGGACGTTCCAGCGGCGCGGGACCCTGGCGCACCGCCGGCTCCTGTCGTGCCGCCGCCGCCGAACCACCCGTTTCCGCAGCCACCGTCTCCGCCGTCATGGCACGAAGGTTATGCGACGGGTGTGACGAAACGGCGCGCGCCGTGCGGCGGCGAACCACACTCCGGTCCGGCCGCCCCATTCCGTAGCATCAACCCGATGGACGAGAGAAGCCAGCGGCACGGCCCGCCGGAACGGCGTCCCGGTCTTTCGGTCGGTCGGGTCTTCGGTGTGCCGGTGTACCTCAACGCCTCGATGTTGTTGCTGGCCGTCCTCGTGACCTGGCTCTATGGCTCGTTCGTCCGTCGCCAGCTGGAGCTTTCGCCGGTCGCCGGCTACGTCGTGGGCTTCGGGTTCGTGGTCTGCCTGCTCGCCTCGGTGCTGCTGCATGAGCTCGGGCACGCGCTGACCGCGCGCCGCTACGGCATCGGGGTACGCGGCATCACGTTGGAGCTGCTCGGCGGCTACACGGAGATGGACCGCGACGCCCCCACGCCCAAGGTCGACCTCCTGGTGTCGTTGGCCGGGCCGGCGGTCTCCCTGCTGCTCGGTCTGGTCGCTGTCGTGGCCACCGTGGTGCTGCCCGACCGCACCCTGCTCGACCAGTTCGCGTTTCAGCTCGCGTTCAGCAACGTCGTGGTCGCCGTCTTCAACTCCCTGCCCGGCCTGCCCCTGGACGGTGGCCGGGCGCTGCGCGCGGCAGTCTGGGCACTCAGCCGCGACCGGCACCTCGGCACGGAGGTCGCCGCGTGGGTGGGACGGGTCGTCGCCCTCGGCACCGCCGCGGTCGTCGCGCTCCTGACCTGGCTGGAGATCACCTCGCCGATCGGCCTGGTCTTCATGCTGCTGGTCGCCTTCACCCTCTGGCAGGGCGCCGGCCAGTCGATCCGGGTGGCGCGGGTCAGCCGGCGCTTCCCGCTGATCGACCTGGACGCGCTGGCCCGGCCGGTCTACTCGGTGCCGACCGGCACCCCGCTCGCGGAGGCGCAGCGGCGCGGCGTCGAGGCCGGGCGGGACCAGGACGTGCTCGGCGTCGCGGACGCGGCCGGTCGGCTGGTCGCCCTGGTGGACCGGGTGGCGGCCGACGCGGTGCCGCCGGACCGGCGCCCGTGGGTCACGGTGGACACGGTGGCCCGCGGCGTCGAGGGCGTGCATACCATCCCGGTCGGTCTCACGGGTGAACAGGTGATCCGGGTCGTGCAGACGTACCCGGGCGCGCAGTATCTGGTGACGGCAGGCGAAGATGTCATCGGCGTACTGCACGTCGCCGATCTGGCGCAGCTCCTCGAGCCGAACCGAAAGTTGAACAAGTGACCGCACCGTCCACGCCCGTTCCCGCCGCGCCGTCGGTGCCCGCGCACCGCGGCGCGTTCCGCCCCGGCGACCGGGTGCAGCTCACCGACCCGAAGGGCCGGATGCACACGATCGTTCTGGAGCCGGGGAAGTCGTTCCACACGCACCGGGGGGCCGTGGAGCACGACCCGTTGATCGGCCTGCCCGACGGCAGCGTGGTGACCTCGACCGGCAACACCGCGTATCTCGCGCTGCGGCCGCTGCTCTCCGACTACGTGCTCTCCATGCCGCGCGGCGCGCAGGTGATCTACCCGAAGGACGCGGCCCAGATCGTGGCCATGGGCGACATCTTTCCCGGGGCCAGGGTCCTCGAGGCGGGGGCCGGGTCGGGGGCGCTGACCTGCTCGCTGCTGCGGGCGGTGGGCGCGGACGGGGAGGTGCACTCGTACGAGATGCGGGAGGACTTCGCGGCGATCGCGCGCAAGAACGTCGAGGCCTTCTTCGGTGGCCCGCATCCCGCGTGGACGTTGCGGGTCGGCGACGTGGCGTCCTGCGACGAGACCGGCTTCGACCGGATCATCCTCGACATGCTGACGCCCTGGGAGACGCTCGACATGGTGGAGCGGGCGCTCGTGCCGGGCGGCGTGTTCATCGGCTACGTCGCCACCACGCCGCAGCTGTCCGAGCTGGTGGAGGCGCTGCGCGAGCGCGGCGGCTTCACCGAGCCGCGGTCCTGGGAGTCGCTCGTACGCGACTGGCACGTCGACGGCCTCGCGGTCCGACCCGACCACCGGATGATCGCGCACACCGCGTTCCTGGTGTCGTCGCGGCGGCTGGCGCCCGGGGTCACCGCGCCGCCCCGGCGGCGCAAGCCGAGCAAGGGCGCCGAGGCGTACGCGTTGCGGCGCGCGGCGCGGCCGGCGCCCGCCGCGGACGCGGTGGCGGGGGCTGGGGCGGGGGAGGAGGACGTCCGGTGACGGAGCGCGTCGGGTGGAGCAGATGAGTATGGCGGGGTTCGGTGGTGGTGGCGAGGTGCCCGCCGTCTTCCCGGACTGGTCGCCCTACCAGGATCTCGATTCGGCGGCCCGCGCGTACCTGCGCGACCCCGATGTGGCGCTGGAGGCGCTCGGTGGGGTGCTGCGCGGCGCGGCCGTCCTCGGCTTCACCCTGGAGCGCTTCGTCAACGAGGTCAACGGGGTCTGGCAGGAGGTCGTCGTCTGCGACGGCAGCCGGCTGATCCTGTGGCACGGTGAGGACGTGCCCCCCGGTGACGGGCCGGTGGGCTCGATGACCTCGTCGCTGCGGGTGGTGCCGCTCTCCACGATCACCGAGGTGGGATGTCGGCGTCGGCTGACCCGCACGCCCAACGGGCCGGCCCGGGTCGACAGCATCGACGTCTACCTGCTCCTCAGCTCGCTGGACGAGGCGACGCCGAGCGATGATCAGGCGGAACCGCGGCACGACGCGCTGCGGTTCGGTAAGACGCTGGATGACGGGGGAGCCGGGCAGATTGCGCGGCTTGAGGAGTTTGCCCGGCTCGTCGCGTCGGTGGTGGGTCGCCCGACGCTGTGACGGCCGCTAGCCGGCGTCGGGGCCGGCGACCTCGACCTCGTCGGCGCTGCGCAGCACATGGATGCACTCGCCCGGGCACTCCTTGGCCGCGTCGATCACGTCGAGGCGCAGGTGTGCGGGGACGTCGACCCGGCTCCCCGGCGCGAGCAGCAGCTCGCCGTCGCGGTCCTTGACGTAGGCCAGGCCGTCGACGTCGAACTCGAAGACCTCCGGGGCGTACTGCACGCAGAGCCCATCGCCGGTGCACAGGTCCTGGTCCACCCAGACCCGCAGCTCGTCGGTCTCAACCTGCGTCGTCACGGCGTACCTCCCCATGTCGTGGTGCCAACGTCGACGCTACCCGACGGTTGGATCCGGACCCGTCGCGAGGGTCCGACGATCAAGGTTGAAGCACAGCGCGTCGCGTGGGTTCGGATCGCGGCCAAAGCGGTTAGTGTTATGGCAGAACGTTTTAGCCCCCCGGGGAGGTGGGACGTGGCACGCAGCGACGACGCGGACTCGCGCGCCGCACGGTGGGAGAAGGAGGCCCACGATCTCTCCACCCAGGTCGCGTTCCTTCAAGAGGAACTCGCTCTGGTGCGGCGCAAGTTGACCGAAAGCCCCCGACACGTCCGGCAGCTCGAGGAGCGGCTAGCGGCAACGCAGGCGCAGCTGGCCCGACTGACCGAAAACAACGACCGGCTCGTCGCCACCCTCAAGGAGGCGCGGACCCAGATTGTCACCTTGAAGGAAGAAGTCGATCGGCTGGCGCAGCCGCCGAGCGGATACGGCGTCTTCCTGGCCCGGCACGACGACGGCACTGTGGACGTCTTCACCGGTGGCCGCAAGCTCCGGGTCGCCGTCTCTCCCTCCCTCGAGGTCGGGGAGTTGCGCCGCGGGCAGGAGGTCCTGCTCAACGACGCGCTCAATATCGTCGACGCGCTCGGCTACGAGCGCGTCGGTGAGGTCGTGATGCTCAAGGAGGTGCTGGAGAATCCCACGGGCGGTGCGGGTGACCGCGCCCTGGTGATCTCCCACGCCGACGAGGAGCGGATCGTCCATCTCGCGGAGACGCTGATCGGCGCGCCGTTGCGTGCCGGTGACTCGCTGATGATCGAGCCGCGCTCCTCGTACGCGTACGAGCGGATTCCGAAGAGCGAGGTCGAGGAGCTGGTCCTCGAAGAGGTGCCGGACGTCGACTACACCGACATCGGTGGTCTGCACGCGCAGATCGAGCAGATCCGCGATGCGGTGGAGCTGCCGTTCCTGCACGCCGAGCTCTTCCGCGAGCACCAGCTGCGTCCGCCGAAGGGGATCCTCCTCTACGGCCCGCCCGGCTGCGGCAAGACGCTGATCGCCAAGGCGGTCGCCAACTCGCTGGCGAAGAAGATCGCCGAGCGGCGCGGCGAGGAGAAGCACACCAGCTTCTTCCTCAACATCAAGGGCCCGGAGCTGCTCAACAAGTACGTCGGCGAGACCGAGCGGCACATCCGGCTGGTCTTCCAGCGCGCGCGGGAGAAGGCGGGGGAGGGCACCCCGGTCATCGTGTTCTTCGACGAGATGGATTCGGTGTTCCGCACCCGCGGCTCCGGTGTCTCCTCCGATGTGGAGAACACCATCGTTCCGCAGTTGCTCAGCGAGATCGACGGTGTGGAGGGGCTGGAGAACGTCATCGTCATCGGCGCCTCCAACCGGGAAGACATGATCGACCCGGCGATCCTGCGGCCGGGCCGGCTCGATGTGAAAATCAAGATCGAGCGGCCGGACGCCGAGGCGGCCCGGGACATCTTCTCCAAGTACATCCTCACCGGCCTGCCGTTGCACCCCGACGACCTCGCGGAGCACGGCCAGGACCCGCAGGCGACGGTGGCGGCGATGATCGAAGCCGTGGTGCTGCGGATGTACTCGGAGAGCGAGGAGAACCGTTTCCTCGAGGTCACCTACGCCAACGGTGACAAGGAGGTCCTCTACTTCAAGGACTTCAACTCCGGCGCGATGATCCAGAACATCGTCGACCGCGGCAAGAAGATGGCGATCAAGGAGTTTCTCTCGTCGGGGCGGAAGGGGCTGCGGTTGCAGCACCTGCTGGACGCCTGTGTCGACGAGTTCCGGGAAAACGAGGATCTCCCCAACACCACCAACCCCGACGACTGGGCCCGCATCTCCGGCAAGAAGGGTGAGCGGATCGTCTACATCCGCACGCTCGTCTCCGGCGGCAAGGGCGCGGAGGCCGGCCGCTCCATCGAGACGGCCAGCAACACCGGTCAATACCTGTAAGTGCGGACGCGTACGGGGGCCGCGCGAGAGCGGCCCCCGTACGGCCGTGCCCTCGCTGCGTTGGCGGGAGCGCCGCGTTCCACCGGACCGTGCCAACCCGGCGCGTTACCTCGATCGGATGAACCGTCGATCTCCGCCGGTCTGCGGCAAGGCGGCCACCGTCGCGGACGGCGTGCTCGCCCGGCGCTGAGCGGCGGCGTCCGCCGCCGTGGCGTCACCGTCGCGGCGCGGCGGGAAACACCCAGGACCGGTAGGCGAGGAAGTTGACCACGGTCAGCACCGCCAGCACGGCCATGCGCGCCACCAGGTAGTGCACGCCGAGCGCGACCAACCCGCTCACCGACACGACGGTAAGGATCCAGTTGAGGGCGGCGAGTGTCAGGTAGCGCGCGAACTGGCCGTGGGGCGTTCCGGTGGCGCCGAAGACCCAGCCCCGGTTCAACAGGAAGTTCACCACGAATGCGCTGACCACCGCGATCAGCGTGGCGACCTCGAGCTGCACTCCGGCCACCCCGTGCAGCAGCCAGAGCAGGCCGGCGTCGATGCCCGCGCTCACCCCGCCGACGACGAGGAAGCGCACGAAGCCGATACGGACGATCCGCCGGAGCGTGCCCGGGAGGCCGGATCTCCCCGCCGGTGCCCCGTCGCGCGCTGTCGCCGTCTGTTCGGCTGGCGGTGTCATGAGCGGTCAGCATAGTGACCCGCGGGGCGGGGTGGGTCGTGCCCCTGCGCGGAATGCGAGAAACACTGCGGTAGCCTCTCGACCCGTGACCGCGACTACAGCCGAACCCGGGCTGGCCCCCAGGTCGGCCGGAATGCGGCCAGCTTTCCGGTGGCTGCTGCCGTTCGTCGGCTACCTCTTGCTCTTCGCGGCGTGGGCGTTCGCCACGCCGTACGACGGCACCCCGGACGAGATGCGGCACATCATCCACGCCTACGGCGTCGCCTCCGGGGATATCGCCCCCGCCCCCGCCAAGGAGGGGAAGGTCGGCGGCGCCTACCACGACGTGCCGCGCAGTCTGCTGAGCACCAACTGCTTCGCGTTCCACGCCGACCGCTCCGCGAGCTGCGCCAAGCCGCCGGGTGGCGACGATGCGAAGACGCGCGTGCTCACGCCGGCGGGCCGCTACAACCCGGCGTACTACCTTGCGGTCGGCTGGCCGATGGTGCTCTCGCCGACGATGGCTGGAGTGCTGGTCGCCCGGCTCATCAGCGCGGCCCTTGTCGCCGGCCTGCTCGCCGCGGCGACCGCGGTCGCGCTGTCGATGGGGCGGCGCGGGCTGCTCGCCGGCCTGCTGGTCGCCGTGACGCCGATGACCGCGCACCTGGCCGGCGCCATCAACCCCAACGGCGTGGAGATCGCCGCCGGTGCCGCGCTCGTCATGGCGCTCATCGCGATCCTGTTCGAGCCGGGGGTGTCGGACCGGGTCCGCTCCGCCTGGTGGCTCGCCGCCGTGAGCGGCGCGGTGCTGTTGCTGGTCCGTCCCGCCGGCCCGGCATGGTTCGCGGTCATCGCGCTGGTGATGTTCGTGCCCCACCCCGCCGACCGCTACCGCGAGCTGCTCCGCTCGCGGCGGACCTGGTTGCTCGCGGGATTCCTGGCCCTGGTCGGCGTGTTCGCGGCGGGCTGGACGGTCTGGAAGCGGGCCAACGAGCTCACCCCGAACCGACCGCCGGCCCGCCACCTCAGCCTGTTCGACGGCATGAAGGTGGAGTTCTTCGACCAGTGGCGGCGCCATGTCGGCGAGATGGTCGGTGTGCTCGGCTGGCTCGACACCCCGCTCCCGGTGGTCGTGCACATCGCCTGGTGGTTCTCGCTGGGCGCCCTGGTCATGCTCGCCCTGGCCGTCGGCCGACCGGTCGACCGCTGGCGGGTGGTGGGGCTCGGTGCCCTCGGCATGCTGGTGCCGAGCATGATCGAGGCGAACAACGCCAACGAATACGGCTTCATCGCGCAGGGGCGGTACTACCTGCCGATGCTGGTCGGGGTCCCCGTCCTCGCCGCCTACGCGATCACGCGTGGCGGGTACGACCCGACGCCGCGACTGGCTCGGATATTCGTGATCATCTTATTACCGGCGCACGTCGGCACGCTGTACTATCTCATGGTTCGCTATCAGGCAGGCCTGCCCGCGCAGGTGCCGACGCCGTCGTTGAACCCGTTCGCCGGCTCGTGGCACCCGGCGCTCGGCTCGGCCCTGCCCATCCTGCTCGCTGTCGCGTCCATGGTGTTGTTCATCGGGTACTACTGGCGGGTCACCGCTGGCGGGGCCGGTGTGTCGGCGCCCGACGGCGGCCGACCGGATGTTTCCGGCGACCGTGCGTAGAGCGTTGGTGTCGCGGTCGGACGCGGCCTGGAGAGGAATGGCGCCTTAGATGCGACTAACTATCTTGACCGGGATCACCGGGTTGCTTCTCCTGGTGGTGGTCGTCGAGCTGATGCGTCGGCGCCAGCTACGGGAGAAGTACGCGTTCCTGTGGATCGGGGTGGCACTGCTCGCCCTGCCGCTCGCGGTCTTCCCCCGCCTGCCCGATGAGGTCGCCCACCAGCTCGGAGTCGTCAACGGGGTCAGCCTGGTGCTGTTCGGCGGCATCATCTTCCTGCTGCTCATCGCGATCCACCACAGCTGGGAGCTGAGCCGGCTGGAGGAGGAGACCCGGGTGCTGGCTGAAGAGGTCGCGCTGCTCCGTGCCGAGATGCGGAAAGAGGGTGCACAGCGGTGATCGACGGTAAGCGTGTCCTGATCATCATTCCCGCGTGGAACGAGGCGGAGTCGATCGCCGACGTCGTGCAGGAGGTGCGGTCGGCACTCCCGGTCGACGTGCTCGTCATCGACGATGGCTCGACCGACGCGACCGCCGGGCGCGCGACCGCGGCCGGTGCCCAGGTGCTGCGGTTGCCGTACAACCTCGGCGTCGGCGGTGCGATGCGTCTCGGTTACCGGTACGCCCGCGATCACGGCTACGACGTGGCGTTGCAGGTGGACGCGGACGGCCAGCACGACCCCCGGTTCGTGCCGGCGCTCGTCGCCGAACTGGACCACGCCGACCTGGTGATCGGCGCGCGTTTCGCCGGCGTCGGCGACTACACCGTGCGCGGCCCGCGGCGCTACGCCATGCTGTTGCTCGCCGCGGTGCTCAGCCGCATCGCCGGCACGAAGCTGACGGACACGACCTCGGGTTTCCGGGCCGCCAACCGCCGGGTCATCGAGCACTTCGCCCGCGCCTATCCCGTTGAGTACCTCGGCGACACGGTGGAGACATTGGTCCACGTCTCCCGGATCGGGCTGCGCGTCGTCCAGCTGCCCGTCGCGATGCGCCCACGCATGGCGGGGACGCCGAGCCAGTCGATGGGGAAGGCGACGTTCTACCTCGCCCGCGCGATGATGGTGCTCGGCCTGGCGCTGGTCCGCCGCTACACGGTCGTGGCCGAGCGGGGCGTCCCCGCTCCCACCGCACTCGAGACGCCGGCCAGCCACACGCCGTGAGTGTCAGCGCGTCACCGCGCCGACACACGCCACTGCCACGCCCGCCGGGTGGGACTACGCTCGACGCCATGGGCGAGGGAAGCGACGAGGTGGCGACATGAGCGTACGGCGGATCATGGGCACCGAGGTGGAGTACGGCATCTCCGTGCCCGGCCAGCCGGGAGCCAACCCGATGGTGACCTCCTCCCAGGTGGTCAACGCCTACGGGGCGCGGCCCGAGCTGACGCGGGGCGGTCGGGCGCGCTGGGACTACGAGGAGGAGTCGCCGCTGCGTGACGCGCGCGGCTTCACCTACTCCGGCGCGGCCTACGATCCCGCCGAGGCGCTCGCGGACGAGGATCTCGGCCTCGCCAACGTGATACTGACCAACGGTGCCCGGCTCTACGTCGATCACGCCCACCCGGAGTATTCGACGCCCGAAGTGACCAACCCGATGGACATCGTCCGGTGGGACAAGGCGGGGGAGCGGGTGATGGCCGAGGCGGCCCGGCGCGCCGCCACGATTCCGGGCACCCAGCCGATCCACCTCTACAAGAACAACACCGACAACAAGGGCGCGAGCTACGGGGCGCACGAGAACTACCTGATGCGGCGGCAGACGCCGTTCGCGGACATCGTGGCGTACCTGACGCCGTTCTTCGTCACCCGCCAGATCGTCTGCGGCGCGGGGCGGGTGGGCATCGGGCAGGACGGCTCGCAGCCGGGCTTCCAGATCTCGCAGCGCGCCGACTTCTTCGAGGTCGAGGTCGGGTTGGAGACCACCCTCAAGCGGCCGATCATCAATACTCGCGACGAGCCGCACTCCGACGCGGACAAGTACCGTCGGCTGCACGTCATCATCGGCGACGCGAATCTGGCCGAGACGTCGACGTATCTCAAGGTCGGCACGGCGGCGCTCATCCTGACGATGATCGAGGAGAAGGCGCTCACCGCCGACCTCGGCATCGCCGACCCGGTCGCGGAGCTCCGGGCGGTCAGTCACGACCCGTCCCTGTCGCATCTCATGCGCATGCGCGACGGGCGCCGGTTGACCGCGCTCGATCTACAGTGGGCCTACCTCGAGCGGGCACGTTCCTTCGTGGAGGACCGGTACGGCGACGACGTGGACGGGGCGACCGCCGACGTGCTCGACCGGTGGGAGAGCGTGCTGCACCGGCTGGGTCGGGACCCGATGCTCTGCGCCGACGAGCTCGACTGGGTGGCCAAGCTGCGGCTGCTGGAGGGCTACCGTGACCGGGAGAACCTGGGCTGGGCCTCACACAAGCTGCAACTGGTGGACCTGCAGTATTCGGACGTGCGTCCGGAGAAGGGCCTCTACCACCGGCTCGTGTCGCGGGGCGCGATGAAGACGCTGCTTCCGGACGAGGCGACCAGGGCGGCGATGGTCGAGCCCCCCGAGGACACCCGCGCCTACTTCCGCGGCCGCTGCCTCGCGCAGTACGCCTCGGAGGTGGTCGCCGCGAGCTGGGACTCGGTGATCTTCGACGTGGGCCGGGAGTCCCTGGTCCGGGTGCCGATGATGGAGCCGGAACGGGGCACGAAGGCGCACGTGGGCGCGCTGTTCGACCGCTGCGCGAGCGCGAAGGATCTGCTGGAGGCGATTACCGCCAGGTGACGGTCCCGCCGCTCTTGCCTGCGTTCGTGGGCTCTGTGGCATGCTAAGCCGTCCGTATCGCGTCCCAACCCCCCGGCGGTCCCCCTTGCTCCATCTTGCTCAGCGCGTCGCCAAGCGCGCGGGGCAATCCGTACCGTTGGCCCAGGCATATACCGGCCGCGCCAACAGCTTCGGATTTCTCCGGCTCTGTTTCGCCTTCGCTGTCGTCCTCGCGCACGCGGCCGTCCTCGGGTACGTCCGTCCTCTGACGACCGTGATCGATATTCCCGGTCTCGCGGTAGCCGGATTCTTCGGCATTTCCGGGTTCCTCATCACGCGCAGCGCGCGGCGCACGTCGCTGCCCCGTTACCTGTGGCACCGGGGCCTGCGGATCTGGCCCGGGCTGTGGGTCTGCCTGCTGTTCACCGGTTTCGTCGTGGCGCCGGCGCTGTGGCACCTGAAGCACGGCACCCTCGACGGGTTGTGGCGGTCGAAGCGCGGGGTCATCGACTACCTGCAGGCCAACTGGTGGGGCGGACACCGGCAGGGCGGGATCCGCGACATTTTCCGGGACACGCCGTACGGCATGAAGATCCGGAGCAGCCTGCTCAACGGTTCCCTCTGGACGTTGGCGTACGAGATCACCTGCTATCTGATCGTCGCGGTGCTCGCGGTGGTGGGGATCCTTCGCCGGGCGCGGTGGCTCGTTCTGCTCTTCACGGTCTTCGTCTTCGGTGTGCTCTGCTGGAACCACTACGCGCAGCTGCGCTTCGGCCACCCGGCCGTGCCGTTGAACGGCACCGTCTGGTGGGGGGAGATGCCGCTGCTGGGCACCCTCGGCAAGCGGTGGTTCCTCATCTACGGCTTCATGTTCCTCGCCGGGGCGGCCGCCGAGCTCTACAGCCACCGGCTCCCGATCAACGACCTGCTCGGGGTCGCCGCCATGGCCGTGATCTGCTGGTACGCCTTCAACGGCGAGTTGTTCGGTCCCGGTCTGTTGGCCTACCAGTACGTCATCCTCTATCTGGCGGTGCGGCTGCCCGCGGTGCTGCACCGCGTCGGGCAGGTCAACGATTATTCGTACGGCGTCTACATCTATTCGTTCGTCGTGCAGCAGACGATGGCGAGGTTCGGCGTGCAGGCGTTGGGCTACTGGGGATTCGCGCTGTCGACCGGCGCGGTCAGCTTCGGGTTGGCGTTCCTCTCCTGGCATCTGGTCGAGAAGCAGGCACTGCGCTTGAAGGACTGGCGGCCACGGCTGCCGCGCCGCGGCGGCGCCGACGACGGCGACACGCAACGGCCGGAGACGGGGGCGGGCGCGCAGGTTGCGACGCCGCTCGTCACCACGGGGAGGTAGGGCCCGGGCGGGTCGGGAGTTCACCGCGCGAAGATCGGTCCGCCGTACGCGAAACGTCGCGTGCGGCGGACCTTTTCGTCGCGGCGGCAGGGTAGGTTTTTCCCAAGCGATATTGTCCGGCCGCAGGGCGTAGGCCGGAGGCTTGAGGGAGGAACCCAGATGGCTACCCGTGACACCGGCGGTCAGTCGCAGCCCGGCAAGGCGCGTCGCGACGAGGAGATCGACGAGGCGACCGCCGAGGCCAACCCGGAGGTCGCCGAGCGGCACGCCGAGATCACCGAGGACGTCGACGATCTGCTCGACGAAATCGACTCCGTACTGGAGGAGAACGCCGAGGAGTTCGTGCGGGGTTACGTGCAAAAAGGGGGCGAGTGAGAGGAACGCCCGTTATCTCCGGTCGACATCGCGCATCGGACCGTGATGATCGCACCTGACGGGTGCGGGGATATTCTGCTTCAACTGCAACGGCGGGCTCGGTCAGGCCGGGACATCTCGGCACCAACCGGGCCAAGACGATCACGTACCTGAAGGGAACCACGTGGCAGCGGGTTTTGATCCATCCGGGCGTCTTCCCGATGTCTTCACCAACGCGGGGACGTCCTCCTTCACCCAGTTCCTGAGCAGGGTGGCGCCCGAGATGTTGCCCGGCCGCCGGCCGTTGCCGCCGGGGCTCGCCGCCGACCTCGCCCCGCACGCCACCACGATCGTCGCCATCGCCACTGCCGGTGGCGTGGTGATGGCCGGCGACCGGCGGGCGACGATGGGCAACCTGATCGCCAGCCGCGACATCGAGAAGGTGCACCCCGCCGACGCCTACTCGCTCATCGGCATCGCCGGCACCGCGGGGATCGGCATCGAGTTGATGCGGCTGTTCCAGGTGGAGCTCGAGCACTACGAGAAGATCGAGGGGGCGGTGCTCTCCCTCGACGGCAAGGCCAACCGGCTCGCCTCGATGATCCGCGGAAACCTCGGCGCCGCGATGCAGGGGCTGGCGGTGATCCCGCTCTTCGCCGGCTTCGACCTGGCCGCCACCGACCCGGCCCGCGCCGGCCGCATCTTCAGCTTCGACGTCACGGGCGGCCCCTACGAGGAGACCGGCTACGACGCCATCGGCTCCGGTTCGCTCTTCGCCAAGTCCGCGTTGAAGAAGCGCTTCCGCCCCGGGCTGAGCACCGAGGACGCCGTACGGCTCGCCGTCGAGGCACTCTACGACGCGGCCGACGACGACACCGCCACCGGCGGCCCCGACCTGTCCCGAAAGATCTACCCCGTCGTCATGACCGCGACCGCGGAGGGCACCCACCGGCTGACCGAGACCGAGATGGCCGCGGTCGCCGAAGCGGTGGTCGCCGGCCGTATGGAGAACCCCGGGGGCTGACCCCGCCGCCCACCATCGCACCCCGTCAGACCAGGTCGAAGGAGAACCGCCGCCGTGGCAATGCAGTTCTACGCCTCGCCCGAGCAGATCATGCGGGACCGCTCCGAGCTCGCCCGCAAGGGCATTGCCCGTGGGCGGAGCGCCGTGGTGCTCAGCTACGAGGGCGGCGTGCTCTTCGTGGCGGAGAACCTGTCCAGCGCCCTGCACAAGGTCAGTGAGATCTACGACCGGATCGGCTTCGCCGCCGTCGGGCGCTACAACGAGTTCGAGAACCTGCGCCGCGCCGGCGTGCGGATGGCCGATCTCAACGGGCTCAGCTACGACCGGCGCGACGTCACCGGCCGCGCCCTCGCCAACGCGTACGCGCAGACGCTCGGCGCGATCTTCACCGAGCAGTCGAAGCCGTTCGAGGTGGAGATCTGCGTGGCGGAGGTGGGGCTGACGCCCGACGACGACGAGATCTACCGCCTCACGTACGACGGGTCGGTCAACGACGAGCCCGGCTGCATGGCGATGGGCGGCCAGGCGGACGCGATCTCCGGCGTGCTGCGCTCCAGCCACCGGGCGGACATGCCGCTGAGCGACGCGGTGAAGCTCGCTCTGCAGGCGCTGAGCAGCGTCGGCGGTGAAGGGGGCGCAGCCCGCACGATCGCGGCCAACCAACTGGAGGTCGCGATCCTGGACCGGCGGCGCAAGGGTCGTACCTTCCGCCGCATCACCGGCGCCGCGTTGACCGCGCTCCTCGACGGCGACGCGGCGGCCAAGGTCGCCGAGCCGGGAGAGGCGCGCGACGAGCCCCCGAAAACCCCGGAGCCGGGGCCGCAGAAGCCGATCGCGTCCGCCGCCTCGGCAGATCTCGAGGACAAGGCCGACAACCCGCGCGACGAGTAACGACTCCGAGCGGTAACGATGGCGCCCGCGGTTCGCGGGCGCCATCGGCATTGTGGCCCAGGCCTGTCGGCCCCGCGTCGTGTCGGCCCCGGCGCGCCGGCCGCCCTCGGCGGTCTGCGCACCGACACCTGTCGAGCGCCGAGGCCTGTCGAGCTGATGGCACAGACGGTTCAGCTCGACAGCGACCCGCGGGTGGTCAGATCCAGCGGCGCACGGCGCTCCAGTACGCCGACATGGAGGCGTTGAGGAGTCGCACGCCCGGCGGGTTGATCAGCGGAGTGTTGAACCGGTCGGTGAGGACCCGCATCCACTCCCGGTCCGGGACGGTGCGCTCGGCCTGCACGATCCGTCGACGCTCACGCAGATGCCGGCGGTGTCGCCAGAGCCAGCCGTACCCGCGCAGCTTGTCGCGGATCCAGCCCTCCTTGACCGCGAGCAGCAGCATGACCGCTTCGAGCGCGAGCAGGGGCGGCGCGAGCAGCAGCAGCGACCGCCGACCCCAGAGAGTCGCCACGAACATCAGGCGGTTCCGCTCGACCAGGTAGTACTTGAAGCTGTTCCGGCTGAACTCGTAGCGGTGCAAGGCGACCGCGTCGGGCACGTTGACCACCCGCAGCCCGACCCGCCAGGTGCGGATCGAGAGGTCCGCGTCCTCGTGGTACGCGAAGTAGTGGGGGTCGAAGCCGCCGAGCCGGTCCCAATGCGCCCGGGTGGTCACCAGGCAGGCGCCCATCGCCCCGGCCGTCTCGGTCGGCTCCACCCGCGTCTCCCGCTGCCGGAAGCCGCCGATCCAGCTCACTCCCAGCACGTGCACCTCGTTGCCATTGGAGTTGAGCAGATCCGGCTCGTCGGCCAGCCGGACGGCGCCGGCCGCGATCCCGATATCCGGCTTGCCGAGCTCCTCGACCAGTCGGGACAGCGTGTTCGGCTCGACGATCGCGTCGCCGTTGACCAGCGCCACGTACTCGCCGTGCGACGCGGCGACGCCGAGGTTGCAGCCGGCGGAGAAGCCGAGGTTCTCGCCCTCGCCCACGACCACCACGCCGGGGAGCTTGCCGAGCACCTCGACGTCGTCGGTGGTGCAGCCGTTGTCGACGAGGATCACCTCGACGTCCACCTTGGCCGAGGCGAGCAGCGTCTCGACCGACCGGCGCAACAACGGCTCGGCCTTCCAGGCGAGGACGATCGCACTGACCTGCGGCAGATTGCTGGCGTCCGCGCTGGCCGTCCCGTCGGACATGTCGGAGTTCTCCTGGTGCGTGTGGGGGGAGGGTGCACTATACCGGGAGCGCCACGCCGGCTCGCAAGGCGTCGGCGAGCATGTCGTGCCAGTCCCGCATGGGCGGCAGGCCGGCGAGCTGCCACCGTGTGTGCCCCAGCACGCTGTACGCCGGCCGGGGCGCCGGGCGACGGAACCGCTCGCTGGTCGTCGGGTGGATCCGGTCGGGGTCCAGGCCGCGTAGCGCGTACGCGGCGCGAGCCAGGCCGTACCACGTGGTCTGCCCGGAGGCGGTGCCGTGGTAAACGCCGGCCGGAGCGAGCCCGGCCCGGGCGGCGTCGCCGAGCGCGACGAGCCGCTGCGCCAGATCGAACGACCACGTCGGCTGGCCGTGCTGGTCGTCGACGACGTCGAGCTGCTCCCGCTCCACGGCCAGGCGCAGCATGGTGGCGACGAAGTTGGCGCCGTGCGCGCCGTAGAGCCACGCCGTGCGCACGACGTAGCCGCTCTCCGGCAGCAGCCGGACCACGGCCCGCTCGCCGGCGAGTTTGCTGCGGCCGTAGGCGTTGACCGGCGAGGTCGGGCCGTCCTCCCGGTACGGGGCGGCGGCGTCGCCGGGGAAGACATAGTCGGTCGACACGTGGATCAGTCGACCGCCACCGCGGGCACAGGCCGTGGCGAGGTGTGCCACCCCGTCACCGTTGATCGCGGTAGCCGCGGCCTCGTCGGTCTCCGCGCCGTCGACGTCGGTCCAGGCCGCCGCGTTGACGACGACGTCGTGGCCGGCGACGGCCGCGGCGACCGCGTCCGGATCGGTGATGTCCAGGTCGGCGCGGGTCGCCGCGGTTACCGTCAGGTCGTCACGGGCGGCGAGCACGGCGAGCAGATCCCGCCCCAACATGCCCCCGGCCCCGGTGACGAGCCAGCGCCCGCTCATGCCACGCCGGCGCGGGCCTTGAGCGGCTCCCACCAGGCCCGGTTGTCCCGGTACCACTGCACGGTCTCGGTCAGGCCGCGCTCCAGGTCGATGCTCGGCGCGTACCCCAGCTCTTCGCTGATCTTGCTGATGTCCAGCGAGTAGCGGCGGTCGTGCCCCTTGCGGTCGGCGACCGGCACGACCCGGTCCCATCCCACGCCGCAGGCCTCCAACAGCCGTCCGGTCAGCTCCTTGTTGGTGAGCTCCGTCCCGCCACCGATGTGGTAGACCTCGCCGGCCCGCCCCTTCTCCTGAACCAGGGCGATCCCGACGCAGTGGTCGTGGACGTGCAGCCAGTCGCGGATGTTGCCACCGTCACCGTAGAGCGGCACGGTGCCGCCGTCGAGCAGGTTGGTGACGAAGAGCGGGATCACCTTCTCCGGGAACTGGTACGGCCCGTAGTTGTTGGAGCAGCGGGTCAGGACGACGTCCATGCCGTGCGTGCGGTGGTAGGAGAGGGCGAGCAGGTCGGAGCCGGCCTTGGAGGCCGAATACGGCGAGTTGGGCGAGAGCGGCCAGCCCTCGGTCCAGGAGCCCTCCTCGATCGAGCCGTAGACCTCGTCCGTGGAGACGTGCACGAACCGGCCGGTGCCGTGCCGCAGCGCGGCGTCGAGCAGCGTCTGGGTGCCGAGCACGTTGGTCGTGACGAACGGGGCGGCGCCGTTGATCGAGCGGTCGACGTGGGACTCGGCGGCGAAATGCACGATCACGTCGTGACCCGCGACGATCTCGTCGACGAGGGCGGGGTCACAGATGTCGCCCTGCACAAAGCGCAGCCGCGGATCATCCCGTACGACGGCGAGATTCTCCAGGTTGCCGGAGTAGGTCAGTTTGTCCAAAACCGTGACGGCACTGGGCGCGAGCTGCGGTGCGGTCGAGCCGGCGCCGCCAGGCGCGCCAGAAGGCCCGCTGAGCAGCATGCGCACGTACTCAGACCCGATGAATCCGGCTCCGCCGGTGACGAGGATCCTCACGGGTCCGGGAGTCTACGCGACGGACGGACGACAACCGGCAGGGTGCGTCGGCGACAGCGCGTTGGAATGCCTGCCGGTAGGCTCCCGGCGTGCGTGGAATCCTTCTTGCCGGCGGCACCGGATCCCGGCTGTGGCCGATCACCCATGCGGTGTCAAAGCAGCTTATGCCGGTCTTCGACAAGCCGATGGTCTACTACCCGCTCTCCACCCTCGTCATGTCGGGAGTGCGGGAGATCCTGGTGATCACCACCCCGGAGGATCAGAGCCAGTTCCAGCGGCTGCTCGGCGACGGCAGCCAGTTCGGGCTGCGGCTGGAATACACGACGCAGGCGAAGCCCGAGGGGATCGCCCAGGCCTTCGTCCTGGGTGCGGATTTCATCGGTGACGAGTCCGTCGCGCTCATTCTCGGCGACAACATCTTCCACGGCGTCGGCCTCGGCCGGCAGTTGGCCAGCCACGGAGACCTGGTCGGTGGCCGGGTCTTCGCCTACCCGGTCGCCAACCCGCAGGAGTACGGCGTGGTCCACTTCGACGCCGAGGGGCGGGTGCTCTCGATCGAGGAGAAGCCGGCCGCTCCGAAGTCCCGCTACGCGGTCCCCGGCCTGTACTTCTACGACAACCGCGTCGTGGAGATCGCCCGCAACCTGACCCCGAGCGCCCGCGGCGAGCTCGAGATCACGGCGGTCAACGAGGCGTACCGGGAAAAGGACCAGCTCACCGTCACCGTCCTCGACCGCGGCACCGCCTGGCTGGACACCGGCACATTCACCTCGATGATGCAGGCCGCCGAGTTCGTCCGGGTCATCGAAGAGCGGCAGGGCATGAAGATCGGCTGCGTCGAGGAGGTGGCGTGGCGGGCGGGGCTGATCGACGACGCCCAGCTGCGCGCGTTGGCCGAGCCGCTGACCAAGAGCGGATACGGCGACTATCTGCTCGGCCTGCTGACCGAGGCGCACGAGACGCCGAACGGGGGCGTGCAGCGATGAAGATCCGACCGCTCAGCATCGAGGGCGCGTGGGAGATCACCCCGCAGCAGCACGGTGACCCGCGCGGGCTGTTCATGGAGTGGTACCGGTTCGACCGGCTCGCGGCCGCGGTCGGACATCCGCTGCGGCTCGCCCAGGGCAACCTCTCGGTCTCCGCGCGCGGGGTCGTGCGCGGCATCCACTTCGCCGACGTGCCGCCCGGCCAGGCCAAGTACGTCACCTGCGTGCGCGGCACGGTCGTCGACGTGATCGTCGACATCCGGATCGGATCGCCGACCTTCGGCCAGTGGGAGGCGGTGCGCCTCGACGACGTGGACCGCCGCGCCGTCTACCTCGGCGAAGGGCTCGGGCACGGCTTCTGCGCGCTGACCGACGACGCGACGCTGAGCTACCTCTGCTCGACCACCTACAACCCGGCGGGCGAGCACGCGGTGCATCCGCTCGACCCCGAGCTGGCGATCGAATGGCCGGTGGAGACGCCGTTGCTCTCCGCGCGCGACGACGCGGCGCCGAGTCTCGCGCAGGCCCGCGAGGCGGGGCTGCTGCCGTCGTACGAGACGTGTCGGTCGTTTGTGGAGGGCCTGCGGCCAGGCGGAATGCCGTACTCGGAGGGAATTTAGGCACCGACAGGCGCGACGCCCTCGCCTGACAGTGACCATCCGGGGCCTCGGGCGGCTAATGTCTGTTCATGGAACGGCGAATCTTCGGGCTTGAGACCGAGTACGGCGTCACCTGCACCTACCGCGGACAGCGGCGGCTGTCGCCGGACGAGGTGGCCCGCTACCTGTTCCGCCGCGTCGTGTCCTGGGGACGCTCCAGCAACGTGTTCCTCCGCAACGGCGCCCGGCTCTACCTCGACGTGGGCTCCCACCCCGAATACGCGACCCCCGAGTGTGACTCCGTCGCGGACCTGGTCGCCCACGACCGGGCCGGGGAGCGGATCCTGGAGGGGTTGCTCGTCGACGCCGAGAAGCGGCTGCACGACGAGGGGATCGCGGGCGAGATCTACCTGTTCAAGAACAACACCGATTCCGCCGGCAACTCCTACGGCTGCCACGAGAACTACCTGGTGTCCCGGCACGGTGAGTTCGGGCGCCTGGCCGATGTGCTGATCCCGTTCCTGGTCACCCGGCAGTTGATCTGCGGCGCCGGCAAGGTGCTGCAGACACCGCGGGGCGCGGTGTACTGCCTGTCGCAGCGGGCCGAACACATCTGGGAAGGGGTGTCGTCGGCGACCACCCGGTCCCGGCCGATCATCAACACCCGCGACGAGCCGCATGCCGACGCCGAGCGCTACCGCCGCCTGCACGTCATCGTCGGTGACTCGAACATGAACGAGGTCACCACGCTGCTCAAGGTCGGCACCGCCGACCTCGTGCTGCGGATGATCGAGGCCGGCGTGGTGATGCGGGACCTGTCGCTGGAGAACCCGATCCGGGCGATCCGCGAGGTCTCGCACGACATCACCGGACGGCGCAAGATCCGGCTCGCCTCCAACAAGGAGGTGAGCGCGCTGGAGATCCAGCAGGAATACCTGAGCAAGGCCGCCGAGTTCGTGGAACGGCGCGGCGGCGACCAGACCGCGAAACGGGTGGTGGAGCTCTGGGGACGGGTGCTGCGCGCGGTGGAGACCGGTGATCTGGAGCCGGTGTCCCGCGAGATCGACTGGGTCACCAAGCTGCGCCTCATCGAGCGGTACCAGGCCAAGCACGACCTCCCGTTGTCGCACCCGCGGGTGGCGCAGATGGATCTGGCCTATCACGACGTGCGCCGTGGCCGCGGCCTCTACGCGCTGCTGGAGCGGCGCGGCCAGGTCGACCGCATCGCGACCGACCTGGAGATCTACGAGGCGAAGGAGACGCCGCCGCAGACCACCCGGGCGCGACTGCGCGGCGAGTTCATCCGGCACGCCCAGGAGAAGCGGCGCGACTTCACCGTCGACTGGGTGCATCTCAAGCTCAACGACCAGGCGCAGCGCACCGTGCTGTGCAAGGACCCGTTCCGGGCCTACGACGAGCGGGTGGAGCGGCTGATCGCGAGCATGTGACGGCGGGTACGCTCGATCGCGTTATGGCCTATCCCGAACCCTCCCGCGACGGCGCCGAGAGCGACCCCGCGCAGCCGCGCGCGAACTGGCTCGACCGCCGGCGGCAGAAGGTCGCGAACGAGATCGCGCGTAACCGACGCGGCGAGTACACCGTCCCGACCTGGGTGCTCGCGCTGGCGCTGGCGCTCATGGTGGGCGGCTGGATCGCGCTCATCGTGCTGAGCTGACCGCGTGGCGGTCCACCGGTGGGTGTTGCCCGGTCGGATCGGCGCTACAGCAGGGCGACGGCGTGCCGACCGGCGGCGGCCGCGGCGAGGAAGTATCCGTAGTCGGCGTCCAGCCCGCGCCCCATCGTCGACAGCGGCACGGGCGCGGCGCGCAGGGCCGCGTCCAGCCCGTCGCAGGCCACGCGGACCAGGCGGTGCCGTCCGGGGAACGCCGTTAGCGCGTCGTCCACCTGCGCGGCGAGCGTCGGGTCGAGACCCTCCGGCACGACCAGGTCCGCGCCGGCCAGGGCGACCCGCCCGTACGCCGTGACGCTGTGATGGGAGAGTCCGCGGTGCCGTGGGCGCGGGTCGGCGCCGGAGATGCGCAGCGAGCCGACGGGCCGTCCGCCGAGCGTCGCCGCCGCGTTGACCGCCTCGCCGACGCTGATGCCGGAGAACCCCCACCGGGTGCCGGTGCCCAGGTTGCCCGGCCCCTGCGCGACGATCGTGAGTTCGGCGCCGAGCGCGTGCCGGGCCGCCAGTAGTCCATTATGGATATTGGTCGCCTCCAGGTCGCCGCCGAACGCCTGGCCCACCGTGACGGTGCCGGCGAGCACGTCGCGCAGGCCCGCCAGGGTGCGGGAGAACCAGGCGGGGAGCGCTCCGCCGTCGGTCATCAGATAGGCGACCCGTACGCCCGGCCGGTCGGCGAGGGCACCGGCCAGGATGGCCGGCAGCGCCGAGTGCAGGTCGGCGGTGACCACGGGCATGCCGTCCAGGTCGTCCATGTCGGCGAGCGCCGCCCGGTGCGGTGACGCCTCCTCGTCCGCGCCCAGCAGGATCGCCTGCAGCGGGGTGTAGCGGGCCTTCACCAGGTGGCCCGCGTCGCGGGTGGTGCCCTCGTCCGGTGGATCGGCCGGCAACCGCTCCGGCAGCGCGACAACCAGCGCGTAGCCGCCCGTGCCCAATCCCATCACCAGCGCGCCGACGTTGAGCAGCACCCGGTCGCCCGGCTCGGGCTCGCCGACCAGCGACGGATAGGCCAGCGCGCGCAGCGTCCCGCCGTCGTCGACCGCCACGTCCAACTCGACCGCGCCGTGCCACCGCCGGCGTAGCGCCGTCACCGTGCCTGCTCGCCATCGCACCATGTCGGCACGCTATCGGCTCACCGGTCCCGGCCCGGGAGCGCGGGTGCCATGATCACGGCGCGCTGTCCCGCCGGGGCGGTACGCCGCCGCGCGTGGGGTCCAGGAAGACGTACCGGATGGCGGGGTAGCGGGCGGTGAGCCGGCGTTCCGCCTCGGTGGCGGCGGCCTCCACCTCCGCGGCGCTCGCGTGGTCCGCGAAGTCGAGCTTGGCCGCGACGAGGATGTCGTCCGGGCCGAGTTGCATGGTGAGCAGCGTGTCGACGCGCTCGACCGTCGGCACCCCGGCCAACTCGTCGTGGATCTCCGTGTGGATCCGCCGCGGGACCGCCCGCCCGACCAGCAGCGAGATATTGGTGCGGGCCAGCAGGGTGGCGACCACGAGCAGCAGCAGGCCGATCGTGATGGAGGCGAGCCCGTCCCAGAGTTCGTTCCCGGTGATCTGGGAGAGCGCGAGCCCCACCGCGGCGAACAGCAGGCCGGGGAGGGCCGCGCTGTCCTCCATCACCACGGCCCGCACGGTCGTGTCGCCGGTGAGTCGCAGGAAACGCCGCGGCGTCGTCCGCGAGCGCCGCGCCTCGCCCCGCACCTGCCGGACCGCGCGGATCAGCGAAGTCCCCTCCAGCACGAAGGCGGCCACCAATACGAGGTACGACGCCAGGTAGTCCCCGGTGTGCTGACCGGACCGGATCGTGCTGATTCCGCGCGCGACCGAGAAGCCGGCCCCGCCCACGAACAGGAAGACCGACGCCATCAGCGCCCAGACGTAGCTTTCCTTGCCGTACCCGAACGGGTGTCGGTCATCGGCCGGCCGACTGCCCCGCCGTAGCGCGATGAAGAGCAGCACCTCGGTGGTGGTGTCGGCGACCGAGTGCGCCGCCTCGGAGAGCATGGCGGCCGAGCCGGAGGCGAGGCCGGCGACGGCCTTGGCGATCGCGACGCCCAAATTGGCGCCGCCGGCGACGAGGACGGTGCGGACGCTGGCCGAGTTGCGTTCGTTGTCCGACACGGGCAGATTCTGCCGGATAGCGACGGCGCGGTCGGGCGTGATGGTGTGCACAGGCCGTGCCGCGGACGTTGCTGGACCGCCGACACTGCTAGCGTCGAGGCGTGTCGCGGACCCGTACGGAGCGCCTGGTCAATCTGGTGATCTGCCTGTTGTCGACGCGGCGGTTCCTGACCGCCGCGCAGATCGCCGCGACCGTGCCCGGCTACGAGCACGACCCGGAGGACGCGCGCGACCACGAGGCATTCCAGCGCAAGTTCGAGCGCGACAAGGCCGAACTGCGCGAGCTGGGCGTGCCGCTGGAGACCGGCACCGCTAGCGTCTTCGACACCGAGCCCGGCTACCGGATCGCCCGTCGCGAATACGCGTTGCCGGACATCCCGTTGGAACCGGACGAGGCCGCCGCCGTCGGCATCGCGGCCCGGCTCTGGCGGCACGCCGGGCTCGCCGCCGCCGCCTCCTCGGGGCTGGCCAAGCTGCGCGCCGCGGGCATCGACGTCGATCCGCACGCCACCCTGGGCGTCGAGCCGGTGGTCACCGTCGACCCGACCTTCGCCCCGCTGACCACCGCCGCCCGCGACCGACGCACCGTCACCTTCGAATACCGCGTTCCGGAGCGGGACGCGCCGACGAGCCGGCGGCTGCAGCCGTGGGGAGTGGTCTGCTGGCGGGGCCGGTGGTACGTGGTCGGCCACGACCTCGACCGCGGGGCCGTGCGCTGCTTCCGGCTCTCCCGCATCGTCGGCGCCGTTCGCGCCACCGGGCGTGCCGGCGCCTACCCGCCACCGCCCGCCGGGGTCGACCTGATCAGCCACGTCGCCCGCTGGTCGGGGCCGGTCGAACGGACCGGCCGCGCCACCGTGCTGGCCCGCCCCGGGCGCGCTGCCGGGCTGCGGCGCTGGGCCGAGGAGTGCCGCTCAGAGCCGGACGGCGACCGGCTGATCCTGCGGTACGCCGATCCGGACGGACTGGCCGCCTCGTTGGTCGGTTACGGCGCGGACATCCGCGTGCTCGACCCGCCCGAGGTGCGCGAGGCCGTGATCCAGCGGCTGAAGGAGATCGCCACCGGGCACGAGACGGCGATCGTGGAGGTGTTGACATGACCGTCACCGACCGGACCCCGGGGCCCCGCTCGGGCGCGTCCCGCACCTCCGCCGACCGGCTCGGTCGGCTGCTCAACCTGGTGCCCTACCTGCTGGCGCGTCCCGGCATCGACGTCGCCGAGGCTGCCGCCGACCTCGGCGTCACCGAGCGTCAGCTGCGCGAGGATCTGGAGCTGCTCTGGGTCTGCGGGCTGCCCGGCTACGGGCCCGGCGACCTGATCGACATGGCCTTCGACGGCGACCGCGTCACCATCACCTACGACGCCGGGATCGACCGGCCGCTGCGGCTCACCCCCGACGAGGCGCTGGCATTGGTGGTCGCGTTGCGCATGCTGGCCGAGACGCCGGGCATGGCCAACCGGGACGCGATCGAACGTGCGCTGGCCAAGATCGAGAGCGCGGCGGGTGACCTGGTGGGTGCGGCGGTGGCCGTGCGGATGCCCGGCGACGGCGACCGGCTCGACACGCTGCGCGGCGCCGTGCAGCGGGGGCGTGCCCTGCGCATCACCTACTACACGGCGGCCCGGGACGAGACCACCGAGCGCACCGTCGACCCGCTCCGGGTGCTGATGGTCGCGGGCCGGGCCTACCTCGAGGCGTGGTGCCGGCGGGCCGAGGCGGTGCGGCTCTTCCGGGCCGACCGGATCGACGCCCTCACCGAACTCGACGAGCCCGCGGTGGCCCCACCCCAGGCGCAGCTGCACGACGTCAGCGACGGGGTCTTCCAGCCCACCCCCGACCTCCCGCTGATGACGCTGCGCGTCGGGCGCGGCGGCCGGTGGATCACCGAGTACTACCCGTGCGAGGACGTGCGGTCCGGCCCCGGCGACGAGTGGATCGTCGCGATGCGCGTCACCGACCTGGCCTGGGCGCGGCGTTTCGCGCTCGGGCTCGGCCCCGACGTCACCGTCGTGTCCCCGGCCGAGCTTGTCGAGGCCGTCCGGGCCGAGGCGGCGGCAGCGCTCGACGCGTACGCGGTGCCACCCGTGCCGCAGCCGGCGACACCGTCGTCCACCCGTTAGGCTGACCGCCGTGATGACGTGGATCGTGGTCGCGGTGGTGCTGCTCGCGCTGATCATCCTGGCGTTGGCGGCGCGGCCGGTGCTCGCCCGCCTGCCCCTGCTGCACCGGGCCGCCGTGGCGTTGCAGCAGCGCCAGACGCAGGCCGAGGCGCTGCAGCAACGCGCCGACCAGCTCCAGGAGCGGCTGGAAGGGCTGCAGCAACGCGCCGAGACAGCACAGGAGCGGATCGCCGGCATCAAGGCGAAACGCGCGCAGTAGCGCGCTCGGCCCGGCGGAAGATCAGGCCGTACGTCCGTTGACGCGTCACCCGCTCGTGGCCGAGACTTCACCCGCCGGGTGAGAAGCACGTCGACCTGGCAGGTGGCGTCGACCGCCGACGCACGTACGATGGGGCACGTCACCACCCCCCGAACCGACCGATCAACTGGAGCATCCCATGGGCGCCCTGAAGCCGTGGCACATCGCCGTACTCGTGGTCGTGCTGATCCTGCTCTTCGGCGCGAAGCGGCTCCCCGACGCGGCCCGTTCGCTGGGCCGGTCGTTGCGGATCATCAAGGCGGAGACGAAGAGCCTCGCCGACGACGACAGGGACCTGGCCGCGAAGGCGGACGCGCAGCACGGTCGCGAGCCGTACACGCCCGACCCGGTGATCCAGCCCAGCAGCGTGCACCAGCCGGGTTACCAGGCGCCGGTGACCGACCCCGTGCAGCGCACGCGCGACAACTGATCCGGAGGCCCGACCACCGTGGGCTTCGCACTGGGCCGCCGCGGTCCGACCAAGTTCGAGCGCGCCGCCGACGGCTCGATGACCCTGATCGAGCACATCCGTGAACTGCGCACCCGGCTCTTCCGCGCCTCCCTCGCCATTCTCGTCGGCTTCGGCGTCGGATTCTGGCTCAAGGACGACGTACGGAACCTGCTGGAGCAGCCGTACTGCAACCTGCCCGGCTCCAAGGACCCGTTGACCGGCGTGTGCAACTTCGTTCAGCTCGGTGTCGCCGACGTGTTCCTGCTCGATCTGAAGATCGCGCTGTGGGTGGGGCTCATCGTCGCCGGTCCGGTCTGGCTCTATCAGCTCTGGGCGTTCATCGCGCCCGGCCTGCACCGGCACGAGCGGCGCTACGCCTATGTCTTCACCGCCCTCGCGGCTCCGCTGTTCGCCATGGGCGCCTTCCTGGCCTTCTTCGTGGTGCAGAAGGGCCTGGAATTCCTGCTGCAGATCTCCGGCAGTGACATCAACACGACGCTGGAAATCACCCGCTACATTTCGTTCGTCACCAACCTGATCCTGCTCTTCGGGGTGGCGTTCGAGTTCCCGCTGGTCGTGCTGATGCTCAATTTCGTCGGCATCGCGAGCGCGAAAAAGCTGCTCAGCTGGTGGCGGGTCGCGGTCTTCGTGTTCTTCGCCTTCTCGGCGATCGTCACGCCGACGCCCGACCCCTTCGGCATGACCGCGCTGGCGATCTGCCTCTGCGCGCTCTACTTCGCCGCGGTCGGGGTCGCATTCCTCAACGACCGGCGGCGCGGGCGCGGCAAGGAGGTCTACGCCGGCATCGACGACGACGAGGCGTCGGAGCTCGACTACGCGCCGGACCCGGTCGAAACGGGGGAGCGGATCGAGGCGGCCACCCCGGTGGCGCCGCCGAAGCCGATCGAACGCAGCTACGACGACATGACCTGACGGGCGCGGCGCCGGAGCGACGAGGGGGTACGGTGCTCGCCGTGACCGTGCACGATCATCTCTCCGACGCCGGGCCCGTCCCGGCCGGCCAACCCGCCCTCGGCGGGACGCTCCCCGACGGGCCGGTGGTGGTGCTCGCCAATCCGACCGCCGGTCGGGGACGACACCGCGGGCTGCTCCCCACCGTCCTGGAGCGGCTCGGCACCGCCGGCCGTCCCGTCCGGTTGCTGGACGCCCGTACCCCCGCCGAAGCTCAGGCCGCCTGCCACGCCGCGGTCGCCGACGGCGCCGCCGCGCTCGTGACCGTCGGCGGCGACGGCACCGTCCACCTGGCGCTGCAGGCCGTCGCCGGCACCCCCGTGGCGTTCGCCCCGGTGCCGGCCGGCACCGGCAACGACTTCGCCGTCGAGACCCGGTTCCCCGCCGAACCCCTCGCCGCGGTCGACGCGATCGTGGCGGCCCTCGCCGCCGGCCGCACCCGCCGCGTCGATCTGGCCCGGATGACCGGCGCGGACGGCACGCAACGCTGGTACGGCGCGGTGCTCGCCGCCGGCTTCGACGCGATCGTCAATGAGCGGGCCAACCGGATGCGCTGGCCGCGCGGACCGCGCCGCTACGACATCGCGATCCTGGTCGAGCTGGCCCGGCTTCGGCCGCGCCGCTACACGCTGCGTCTCGACGGCGAGGAGCACCAGCTCGACGCGGTGCTCGTGGCCGTCGGCAACGGCGCCAGCTACGGCGGCGGCATGCGCATCTGCCCCGCCGCCGACCTGACCGACGGGCTGCTCGACGTCGTGATCGCGGGGCCGGTCAGCCGGGCCACTCTGACCCGGATAAAACCGCAGGTCTACCAGGGCACGCACGTCGAACATCCGATGGTGCGCAGCTTCCGGGCGCGGACGGTGGAGTTGGACGCCCGGGAGATCACCGCGTACGTCGACGGGGAGCGGGCCACGTCGCTGCCGGTGACCGTGACCGCCGTGCCGGGGGCGGTGCGGCTGCTGGGCTGAGCGCGTCGGTCAGCGCACCTCGAGGCCGAGCGCCTGCGCGATCACGACGGCCTGCGCGGCGGCGATGACCGCCCCGGTCAACTCGACCGTGGTCGGATCGAGCGCGGTGAGGTCGCTGCCGCGCAGGTCGCACCGGGTGAACCTCGCGCTGTGCAACTGCGCCCCGGACAGGTCCACGTCGGAGACCACCGCCTCCGTCAGGTTGGCGCCGGTCAGGTCCACCTCCCGCATCCGGACCCCCTGGACGGTGACGCCCCGCAGATCCGCGCCGGACAACGCCACGAACGACCAGTCACCGCCGATCACGCGCAGGGGACGGAGCGCGCACTCGTGGAACGTGCTGCCGGTCAGCTTGCAGCCGGTGAACTCGGCCTCGAAGAGGTTGCAGCGGGTGAAGGTGCAGCGCAGGAACGCCGAGTCGACGTGCCGGGAGGCGTTGAGGCGGACGTTGCCGAAGGTGCACTCGGTGAACACCGTGCCCCGGCTGATCGCCTCGGTCAGATCGACGTCGCGGAAGCTGCACCGGGTGTAGGCGCGGTCGATGAGCTCCTCGCCGTACCAGTCCTCGTTGTGGAAGGAGCTGTCCTCGATCAACTCGGTCATCGTTTCCGGCCGCTCACGCCTCGTCGGCGCCGGCGAGGTGGAGCACGGCGGCGAGCCCGTTGGCCCGTCCGGCGTCGGCGGCCGGCAACACCAGCGCCGCGCACCCGGCCCGGACCGCCCCCGCGTCGGCCGGGGTGTCGCCGACCATCAGCGCCCGCTCCGGGTCCACGCCGAGCAACCCGCACGCCCGCAGGAAGATCGCCGGGTCGGGCTTGCAGCGCCCCACCTCGTACGAGAGCACGAAGGCGTCGACCAGCGCGGTCAGCCCCCACGCGGCGAAGAGCGGCCGGATGTCGAAGCCGATGTTGCTGACCACGGCCACCCGCAGCCCGGCCGCGCGCAGCGACTCCAGGGTGGCGGCGGTGTCCGTGTACGGCAGCCAGCCCTCCGGCCGCAGCAGCCGCTCGTAGAGCGCGTCGGCCAGCCCGTCGACGCCGGCGTCGACGCTCGCGGCGAGACCCGTGAAGGCCGCGCGGTGGGCGTGTTCGTACAGGTCGCGGTCCGCCCAGACCTCGGCCAGGTGCGGTGGCACCCGCGCCGGGAGCGGCCCGCCCGCGCGGCCGGCGGTGAGCAGCCGGTCGGCGAGCACGGTCGCGCGGGGGCGCTCCAGCGTCACCCCGCACTCGGCCGCCGCGGCGAGCACCCACGTCACCGGCTCCTCGACCTGGGCCAGAGTGCCGTGAAAGTCGAAGAGCACCGCGTCGAGCCGACGGCGCGGCTGCGCCGGGCGGGTGGTGGTCGCGGATCCGGGCGACGTACGGGGGATGGGCGGTTCGGCATGCTCCGGCACGCCGTGCACCCTATCGAGCCTCCCGGCGGGGGGTCGTCAACGGCCTCGGGGGGTGCGTGACCGGTGTACGGACTAATCTTGGCGCTATGTCGAGCCCTGCCGAGCGGTACGCCGCGGCGCGCCGCCGGGCGGCGCAGGCCACCGCGTTCCCCGCGCTTGAAGACTTCGCCCTCGACCTCGGGTTCGAGCTCGACGACTTCCAACGTGAGGCGTGCCAGGCGTTGGAGCGCGGCAGCGGCGTGCTGGTCTGCGCGCCCACCGGCGCCGGCAAGACGGTGGTCGGCGAGTTCGCGGTCTACCTGGCGCTGCGTGCCGGCGGGCCGGGTCTTGTCGGCGGTGGGCCGGGTCCCACGGCCGGGGCGGGATTTCCCAGCACGGAAATTCCGGGCGCCGAGGGTCCGAGCGCTGACGGGGGCCGCCGCCGCAAGTGCTTCTACACCACGCCGATCAAGGCGCTGTCGAACCAGAAGTACCACGACCTCGTCGCCCGGCACGGCGCGGATCAGGTCGGGCTGCTGACCGGCGACAACGCGATCAACGGCGACGCCCGGGTGGTGGTGATGACCACCGAGGTGCTGCGCAACATGCTCTACGCGGGCTCGGCCACCCTCGACGGGCTGGCGTACGTGGTGATGGACGAGGTCCACTATCTCGCCGACCGGTTCCGGGGCGCGGTGTGGGAGGAGGTCATCATCCACCTGCCCGCCTCGGTCACCCTGGTCTCGCTCTCCGCGACCGTCTCGAACGCCGAGGAGTTCGCCGACTGGCTGGTCACGGTCCGTGGCGAGACGGAGGTGGTGGTCAGCGAGCACCGGCCGGTGCCGCTCTGGCAGCACATGCTGGTCGGCAAGCGGAACTTCGACCTGTTCCACGACGCGGACGCCGCCCGCAAGCACGACGTCCACCCCGAACTGCTGCGGTACACCCGGGAGATGCTGCGCCGCCTCGAGATGAGCGGGGGCCGCGGCGACGGCCCCGGCTGGGGGCGCGCCGGTGGCCGGGGGCCGCGCTGGAGGGGGCCCCTCCGCGCCGACATCGTCGAGCGCCTCGACCGGGAGCAGCTGCTCCCGGCGATCCTGTTCATCTTCAGCCGGGCCGGTTGCGCCGCCGCGGTGCAGCAGTGCCTGGCCGCCGGGTTGCGGCTGACCGGGCCGGAGGAGCGGGCCGAAATCCGCCGTGTCGTCGAGGAGCGGATGAGCGCGATCCCCAGCGAGGACCTGTCGGTGCTCGGCTACTTCGAATGGCTCGACGGTCTCGAACGCGGACTCGCGGCCCATCACGCCGGCATGCTCCCCGCCTTCAAGGAGGTGGTCGAGGAGCTCTTCGTGCGCGGCCTGGTCAAGGCGGTCTTCGCCACCGAGACGCTGGCGCTCGGCATCAACATGCCGGCCCGGTGCGTGGTGCTGGAGCGGCTGGTCAAATACAACGGCGAGGCGCACGTCGACCTGACGCCCGGCGAATACACCCAGCTCACGGGGCGTGCCGGCCGGCGGGGTATCGACGTGGAGGGGCACGCGGTGGTGGTCTGGTCGCCGGAGGTCGACCCACGCCACGTCGCCGGCCTCGCCTCGACCCGCACCTATCCGCTGCGCTCCAGCTTCCGCCCGTCGTACAACATGGCGGTGAACCTGGCCGGCTCGGTGGGCGTGGCGGCCGCCCGGACCCTGCTGGAGTCGTCGTTCGCGCAGTTCCAGGCCGACCGGTCGGTGGTCGGCCTGGCCCGGCAGGTGCAGCGCAACGAGGAGACGATGGCGGCGTACGGCGCCGAGACCGAGTGCCATCTGGGCGACTTCGAGGAGTACTTCGCGTTGCGGGTGGCGATCGCGGACCGGGAACGGGCGCTGGCCCGGCAGGGGCAGAGTCAGCGGCGCGCCGCGGCGGTCGCCTCGATCGAGCGGCTCCGTGTCGGTGATGTGATCCGCGTCCCGTCCGGTCGCCGCGCCGGCCTCGCCGTCGTGCTCGACCCCGGTACGGGCGGCTTCGGCGAACCCCGGCCGTTGGTGCTCACCCAGGATCGCTGGGCCGGCCGGATCACCCCGGCCGAATTCACGGCGCCGGCGGAAGTGCTCGCCCGACTGCGGGTGCCGAAGCACTTCAACCACCGCTCGCCGGCGGCCCGTCGCGATCTGGCGGCGGCGGTCAGCGGGACGGGGCTCGACCGGCATGAGGGCCGGCGGGGCGGGCGGTCCCGGGGCACCGGCGAGGACGACCGGCTCACGCAGCTCAAGGCGGAGCTGCGCCGGCACCCCTGCCATGCCTGCCCGGACCGGGAGGAGCACGCGCGCTGGGCCGAGCGGCGCTGGCGGCTGCAGCGCGACACCGATGAGCTGCGCGAACGGGTGGCCGGCCGGACCGGGTCGCTGGCCCGCACCTTCGATCGGGTCTGCGACCTGCTCACCGCGCGGGGCTATCTCTCCCCGGCGGGTGAGGTGACCGACGCGGGGCGGATGCTCTCCCGGATCTGGACGGAGACCGACCTGTTGGTCGCCGAGTGCGTGCGTCGTGGGGTGTGGGACGGGCTCTCCGCCGCCGAGTTGGCCGCGGCGGTGTCGGTGGTGGTCTACGAGGCGCGGCGCGACGTCGATGACCGGGCCTCGCTGCCGCGCGGCGGGGTGTCGGACGCGGTCGACGCGACGCTGAAAACCTGGGCGGAGCTGGAGGCGGACGAGGCGGCGCGGGGTCTGGAGTCCACCCGCGAGCCGGATCTCGGCTTCGCCTGGCCGATCTACCGATGGGCGCGTGGTGAGTCGTTGGCGAAGGTGCTGGCCAGCGGCGACAACCTCGACGGCGACATGCCGGCGGGCGATTTCGTCCGGTGGGCGCGGCAGGTGGTGGACCTGCTGGGGCAGCTGACCGACGCCGGCGGCGCCTCGACCGAGTTGCGGGCGACGGCGCGGCAGGCGATGGCGACGATCAACCGCGGTGTGCTCGCCTACAACGCGGTCAGCGGCCCCGGCGCGGCCGTCCGCCCCGGCTGATGATCCGCGTGATCAGGGGGTGACTCCGGCGGGTCGGCGGCGTGCCGACCCACCGGGCCGGCGTTCACGGGGATCATCCACCGGGTCAGCCCCGCACGCCGCTCATCGCGTCGACGATCCGTCGGGTGGCGCCCGCCAGGTTCCACTTCTCCGCGAGCGCGAGCAGCCGGTCCGGATCGGCCGGCGCCGGCGGGAGCGCGGTGTCCAGCTCGGCCAGCGGCACGTCACGGGCGACCCGCACCACGGTCGGTGCGACCGCCAGGTAGCCACCGGCAGCGAGCAGTTTGGCGCGCAGGCCGGGCGCGAACCCCGAACCCGGCTCGTCGAGCGCCGCGAGGATGCCGGCCAGCGAGCCGTACCGCTCGATCAGCCGGGCGGCGGTCTTCTCGCCGACGCCCGCGACACCGGGGAGCCCGTCGCTCGGGTCGCCGCGCAGCGCCGCGAAGTCGGCGTACGCCTCCGCCGGCACCCCGTACAGGCCCTGCACGGCCGCGTCGTCGCAGTCCTGCAGCTTCGCTATACCCCGGCCGCAGTAGAGCAGCCGTACCGGCTTCGCGTCGTCGACCAGCTGAAAGAGGTCGCGGTCGCCGGAGACCACCTCGACCGGCCCCGGCTGCGTCGTGGCGAGCGTGCCGACGACGTCGTCGGCTTCGTAGCCCGCCGCGCCGACGGCGGTGATCCCGAGCGCGTCGAGCACCTCGAGGATGAGCGGAACCTGCGGCACCAGCTCGTCGGGGACGACCTCGCCGCCGGTCGGGGAGAGGCGGTGCGCCTTGTAGGACGGGAGGAGCTCGACCCGCCACTGCGGTCGCCAGTCGTAGTCCAGCGCGCAGACCAGCCGGTCCGGGCGGCGGGTGCGGATCAGGGTGGCCAGCATGTCGAGGAAGCCACGCACGGCGTTCACCGGGCTGCCGTCGGGGGCGGTGGCGGCTGCCTTCGGGATGCCGAAGAAGGCCCGGAAGTACAGGCTCGGCGCGTCGACCAGCAGCAGGGGGGGTCGTTCGGTCACGGACACAGCGTCGCACAGCGCGCCGCGTCCGCCCATCCGCCGCGCGTTCCCCCGGATTTCCGTGGTGATCATCGCCGTGCGTGCGGCAGGCTTCCGGCATGGGTTTCGTGCCGGGGCTGGAGTTGAACCGTCGCTTCTACGACGAGCTCGTCGCGCCGCTGCTCGCCGCCCGCTTCCCCCAGCTGCGGTACGCCGCCGCCCGTCTCGACTTCGGATCGGAACTGCTCGGCTTCGACACGCCGCGCTCCACCGACCACGACTGGGGACCACGGGTGCAGCTCTTCCTCGACCGGTCGGAGCCGGGGCTCGCCGCGCAGATCGTGAGCGCGTTCTCCGCGGAGTTGCCGCCGACGTTCCTGGATCATCCGACCCGGTTCGCCGAGGACGCCACCACCGGCCTGGGGGTGCTCTCCGCGGCCGGCGACCGGCACGGCGTCACCGTCAGCGAGCTCGGTGCGTGGTTCGAGTCCGCGCTGGGCTTCGATCCCCGGCGGCGGGTCACGGACGTCGACTGGCTCTCCGCGCCGACGCAGCGGCTGGCGGAGTTCACCGGGGGCGCGATCTTCCACGACGGGCTCGACGGCACGTTGACCGCGGCGCGGGAGCGGCTGCTGTGGTACCCGGACGACGTGTGGCGGTACGTGCTGGCCTGCCAGTGGACCCGGATCGCGCAGGAGGAGCACTTCGTGGGCCGGTGCGGCGAGGTCGGCGACGAGTTGGGCAGCGCGGTGATAACGGCCCGGCTCAGCCGGGACCTGATGCGGCTCTGTCTGCTGCTGGCACGCCGCTACCCGCCGTACAGCAAGTGGTTGGGCAGCGCGTTCGCCCGGCTGCCGGGCATCGACACCGTCGCGGGGAGCCTGCGCGGCGCGCTCGCCGCGAGCGACTGGCGGCAGCGGGAAGAGCGGCTGTGCCGGGCTTACGAGGAGGTGGCCACCCGCACCAATGAGACGGGCCTGGCGGCCCCGGTCGACCCGACCGTGCGTGCCTTCCACAAGCGACCCTTCATGGTGCTCGACGCGGCGCGCTTCGCCACCGCCCTGCGCGCCGCGATCGTCAACCCGTGGCTGCGCAAGCTCCCGCCGGTCGGTGCCGTCGACCAGTACGTCGACAGCACCGACCTGCTCACCGGGACGGCGCGGGCCCGGGCGGTGGCGGCCGCCGCGCTCGCCGGCTCCGCTACGGGTTGAAGGTCGGCAGGTGGTCGATCTTCACGACCGCGCCTGCCGAGCTGGCTGACGCGCCACCCAAACGAACGTTAAGCTTGGGGTGTGTCCGATCGCGCCGAGCTCTACCCGCCGCAGCGTCTCGCCGCGGCCCAGCGCGCCATGACGCGCGCCGGCCTCGACGCCCTGCTCATCACCCCCGGCTCCGGCCTGCGCTACCTGACCGGCTACCACGCCCACGCGCTGGAGCGCCTCACCTGTCTGGTGCTGCCCCGGCACGGCACGCCCACGTTGATCGTGCCGACCCTGGAGCGTGCCGCGGCGGAGGCGTCACCGGCGCCCGCCACCGGGCTGCGCATCGTCGACCACGCCGACGGCACCGACCCGTACCCGCTCGTGCTACGGGCCCTTGAGGGGCCCGTGGTGGCGGTCGGGCTCGACAACCACATGTGGGCCGAGCAGGTCCTCGCGCTGCGGGCCACGCTGCCCCAGGTCAACCAACGCCTCGCCGGCGACGTGCTACGCGAGCTGCGGATGTGCAAGACGCCGGCCGAGGTGGCGGCGCTGCGCGAGGCCGGCGCCGCGATCGACGCCGTGCACGCCCGGATGACGCAGTGGCTGCGCCCGGGGCGCACCGAGGCCGAGGTCGGCGCGGACATCGCGAACGCGATCCGGGAGACCGGGCACGCCGTCGTCGACTTCGTCATCGTCGCCGCCGGCCCCAACGCGGCGAGCCCGCATCACGAGACCTCCGGGCGCGTCATCGAGGCCGGCGACCCGGTCGTCGTCGACATCGGCGGCACCATGCCCTCCGGCTACTGCTCGGACTCGACACGCACCTACGTCGCCGGCGGCACGCCGGACCCGGAGTTCCTCGCCTACTACGAGGTCCTGCACGCCGCCCAGCGGGCCGCGGTCGCCGCGGTGCGCCCCGGGGTCACCGCCGAAGCGGTCGACGCCGCCGCCCGCGATGTGATCACCGACGCCGGGTACGGTGCCGCGTTCCTGCACCGCACCGGGCACGGCATCGGGCTCGACACCCACGAGGAGCCGTACGTGGTCACCGGCAACACCCTGCCGCTCGAACCCGGGATGGCCTTTTCGATCGAACCCGGGATCTACCTGGCCGGGCGGCACGGCGCCCGCATCGAGGACATCGTCGTCTGCACCGCGGACGGCGTCGAACGACTCAACACCACCCCCACGGAGCTGGCCCCGCTATGACCGTCGACCGCATTCTCCCCACCGCCGAGGCGTACGACCTCCTCGAACTCGCCACCGAGCTCGCCGACCGGGAACTCGCCCCGCAGGTCGAGGGCTTCGAGGCGCGCGGTGAATTTCCGCGCGCTGTGCTGCGCACGCTCGGTCGCGCCGGGCTGCTCGGGCTGCCCTACCCCGAGGAGGTCGGCGGCTCCGCCCAGCCGTACGAGGTCTACCTGCAGGTCCTCGAGGTGCTCGCGTCGCGGTGGCTGGCCGTGGCGGAGGCGGTCAGCGTGCACACCCTGGCCTGCTACCCGGTCGCCACGTACGGCGCAGAGCAGTTGCGCAAGCTGCTGCCGGACATGCTCGGCGGCGACCTGCTCGGCGCCTACTGCCTCTCCGAGCCGCAGGGCGGTTCGGACGCGGCGGCGCTGACCACGAAGGCGGTCCGCGACGGCGACTCCTATGTGGTCAACGGCACCAAGGCCTGGATCACCCACGCCCACCAGGCCGACTTCTACAACATCTTCTGCCGCACCGGCGGATCCGGCCCGGCCGGCGTCTCGTGCCTGCTCGCCGACTCCGCCACGGTGGGGATCAACCCCCAGGCGCGGGAGAAGACGATGGGGCTGCGCTCCTCGCCTGTCGCGCAGATCGCCTTCGACGACGCCCGCGTCCCGGCGGAGCGGATCGTGGGGGAGGAGGGGATCGGGTTCCGGATCGCGATGTCCGCGCTGGACTCCGGGCGCCTCGGCATCGCCGCCTGCGCGGTCGGGCTCGCCCAGGCCGCGCTCGACTACGCGGTGGCGTACGCCCGCGAGCGCGAGCAGTTCCGTCGCGCGATCGTCGACTTCCAGGGCCTGGGCTTCCTCCTCGCCGACATGGCGACGCAGGTGTCCGCGGCGCGGGCGCTGACCCTCGCCGCGGCCCGGCTGCGCGACGCCGGCCGCCCCTACTCGATCGAGGCGGCGAAGGCGAAGCTCTTCGCCACCGACATGGCGATGCGGGTGACCACCGACGCGGTGCAGGTGCTCGGCGGATACGGCTACGTCGCCGACCACCCGGTGGAGCGCTACATGCGCGAGGCGAAGGTGCTGCAGATCGTGGAGGGGACCAACCAGATCCAGCGTCTGGTCATCTCGCGTTCCCTGGCACGCGGCTGACCACGCCGTCGCGTCTGAGGGTAGGTTCACGCCGTGGAAGAGATCGACCGCGCCATCATCGCCGCCCTCACCGCCGACGGGCGTTTGTCCTACACGGACCTCGCCGAGAAGGTCGGGCTCTCCGTCTCCGCCGTGCATCAGCGCGTGCGCCGGCTCGAGCAGCGCGGGGTGATCAAGGGGTACGCGGCGCGGGTCGCCTATGAGGCGCTGGACCTCCCGCTCAGCGCGTTCGTGGCGATCCGGCCGTTCGACCCGTCGCAGCCCGACGACGCCCCCGAACGGCTGGCGCACCTACCAGAGATCGACTCGTGCTATTCGGTCGCCGGCGAGGACTTCTACCTGCTGCTGGTCCGGGTGGCGAGCCCGGCCGATCTGGAGCGGCTGCTGCAGGAGATCCGTACGGCCGCGAACGTCACCACCCGGACCACGGTCGTGCTCTCCACGCCGTACGAGGGGCGACCGCCGAAGGTCAGCAGCAGTTCCACCGAAGGATGACCGGGCGCGCGTGCTCGTACCCGAGCACGGACACGGTCGCCGTGTCGAGGCGGAGCCGTCCGCCCGTCCCGGCCGGCTCCCCGATCCACCGGGCGCCGGCGACGCGCAGCGCGTGACCGTGCGCGACGAGCGCCACGTCGCCGCGGGGGAGGTCCGCGACCGCCCGGGCGAGCACCCGGTCGAGCCGGTCACCGACCTGGTCGGGTGACTCGCCGCCGGGACAGCCGTCGCGCCACAGGTCCCAGTCCGGCCGGTTCTCCCGGATCTGCGGCGTGGTGATCCCCTCGTACTCGCCGTAGTGCCACTCCGCGAGGTCGTCGTCGATCGCGGTGACCGGGAGGCCGGCGAGCTCGGCGGTGCGCAGCGCCCGCCGCCGGGGGCTGCTGAGCACGGCGGCGAAGCTTCGTCCGGCGAGCCGGCTCCCCACCTCCCGTGCCTGCTGTTCGCCGGTCGACGTGAGGTCGATGTCGGTGTACGAGGTGTGCCGCCCGGTGGCGCTCCACTCGGTCTGCCCATGGCGGATCAGGACGATTTCTGGCATTCGTCCAGTCAACCATCCGGTGTCCGTCCGAGCAGGGCTAGCCTCCTAGGACGGTCTAGGCTGTACGACGCACGGCACTGCGGTCACCGGAGCAGTGGTGTTGACGAACCTGTCCCGCAGCGGCTCGCCCGCCCAAGCTGCGCAGGACCGAAGCCACTCTTCCTTCCTAGGATGCTCTACGGATTGTGCGCCACGGCGCACATGCACCACATCGGACAGCGAGAACACGAAGCGGAAGCCGGCAGGGGTGGGCACGTTTCGGGACCGCGGGAGTGGGAAGTGTTACGGGCGAGACGGAATCCCCACTGGGGATGACGAAATCCGATTCGTGTTCAGGAGGATTGGCTCATGAGCTTCAGCGACAAGCTGTCCAATAAGGCCGAGGAACTCAAGGGCGAGGCCAAGGAGAAGCTCGGCGACGCCACCGACAACGAGCGACTGCAGGCCGAAGGGTCCGTCGAGGCCGCCGAGGCGCGCGCCAAGCAGGCCGGTGAGCACGCCAAGGACGCCGGGCGCGACATCAAGGACGCCTTCTCCGGCTGACGTCGCGAAAGCGAACGATTGAGGGCCCGCACCGAGTTCGGTGCGGGCCCTCAATCGTTCGTGACTGGTCAGTCCAGGTCGGCGGCCTCCTGCTTGGCCCACCATTTCTGTCCCGATTCCGGCAGCGTGTCGATCGGGTCGTAGTAGGCGTGGCGCCTCTCCAGCGCCTCGACATCGTCGGCCTCGATCGAGGTGCGGTAGTTCTTGGTCCAGTACGAGATGCCGTGCTCCCGGTCGTACTCGGTGAGCATGTGCACCCAGCGCTTGCCGACGAACGGCACGTCACAGACGATCCGCGGGGTCGCGTACCCGGGCAGGTAGCCCATCATGTCGTGCTGCAACTGCTGGGCGTGCCAGACCGGGACCCGCCAGTGCTCGGCGTTGGGGATCATGTCGCACATGTAGAAGTAGTACGGCAGGATGCCGGCCTCGCCCTGCAGCGCGAAGCAGAGGTCGAGCAGGTCCGGCGCGGTCGCGTTGACGCCGCGCATCAGTACGCCCTGGTTGCGCACGTCCCGGACGCCGACCTCCAGCGCGGTCTGTGCCGCGCGCGCCACCAGCGGCGTCAGCGACTGCGCGTGGTTGACGTGGGTGTGGATGGCGAGGTTGACGCCGCGGCGGGACGCCGTGCGCGCCACCCGCTCGAGCCCTTCCACGACGTCCCCCTGCAGCCAGTGCTGGGGGAGGCCCATCAGCGCCTTCGTGGCGAGCCGGATGTCGCGGATCGTCTCGATGTCGAGCAGCCGCATCAGGTAGGACTCAAGGTTGCGCCACGGCACGTTGGCCACGTCTCCGCCGGAGACGACCACGTCGCGCACGCCCGGGTGGGCGCGCAGGTAGGTGATGTGGGCGTCGTAGCGGTCGACCGGCTTGAGCGAGAGCTTGAGCTTCTCGACCGCGGGGGTGGAGTTGCCGACCAGGTCCATGCGGGTGCAGTGCCCGCAGTACTGCGGGCAGGTGGAGAGCAGCTCGGCGAGAACCTTGGTGGGGTAGCGGTGGGTCAGCCCCTCGGCGACCCACATGTCGTGCTCGTGCAGGGAGTCGCGGGTGGCGTACGGGTGCGAGGGCCAGTCGGTGCGCCGGTCGGAGGCGACCGGGATCATGTAGCGCCGGACCGGGTCGGCGTAGAACGCCTCGGTGGTCATCGGGGCGAACGGCACCATCGTGTTGACCATCTGCGGCGGCACCAGCATCGACATGGTGGCGAGCGCGGCCTGGTCGGCGGCGAGGTCGGTGTAGAACACCTCGTCGACGAGGTCGCCGAGGACGGTGCGGAGCTGCTTGAGGTTCTTCACGCAGTTGACCCGCTGCCACTGCGCGGACTCCCACTGCTCGCGGGTCACGTCGCGCCAGCCGGGGAATCGCGTCCAGTCCGGCTCGACGAGCTCGCGGCGGCGGTATTCGTAGGGCTGGTCGGCGGAGCGTGCGGTCGCGGCCGACGCGGGGGCGGGGTGCGGCGCGGCGGTGGCCGGAACCGGCTCGGTCTGCGTCACGAGGTCTCCTGCGTATGGCGGGTAGCGATCATCGGTACGCTACTGGAAAATCTTTCGTCTAGAAACTACTCTGCCGTAAGTTTTCCCGTCGCGCGAGGTGTGGCGCGGGCGGGCTCCGGAAGCGAAGGGGATGGTGGGCATGACATCGCCGGTAGGTCTGCACCGCGTCATCGAGCCGGCCGGCGTGCTGCCGCAGGCCGCGCAGCGCCTGGACAGCCGCCCCGAACTCGGCCCCGACGAGGTGCGGATCCGCGTCGAGCGGCTCAACCTCGACGCGGCGAGCTTCCGGCAGCTGGCGGAGAAGCACGGCGGGGATGGCGCAGCGGTCCGGGCCGAGGTGCGGGAGATCATTCGTAGCCGGGGCAAGATGCACAACCCGGTGACCGGCTCGGGCGGGATGCTGATCGGCACCGTTGACGAGGTCGGTCCCGAGTCCCCGCTGGGCCTGAAGTCGGGGGACCGTGTCGCGACGTTGGTGTCGCTGACGCTGACCCCGCTGGCAGTCTCGGACGGACTGGCCGGCTGGGACGGGCTCAGCGAGCAGGTGCCGTGCGCGGGGCACGCGATCCTGTTCGGCCGGTCGATCGCCGCCGTACTCCCGGACGACCTGGACCCGCAGCTCTCCCTCGCGGTCCTCGACGTGTGCGGGGCGCCGGCGCTGACCGCGCGCGTCGTGCGGGGCTACGGCCGGCCGGTGACCGTGGCGGTGATCGGTGGCGCCGGCAAGAGCGGTTCCCTGTCGCTCGCCGCGGCGCGGCGGGCCGGCGCCGTGCGTACGGTCGGGGTGGTGCCGACCCCGGCGGTGCGCGACCGCCTCGCGGTGGCCG
>NZ_JBFANZ010000024.1:0-86721 GCF_040659735.1 Micromonospora sp. NPDC049679 | reverse complement strand
GTTGGCCCGGCTGGTCGATCTGGCGGTCGAGGCGGCGGGGGAGTCCGAGGTCGACGTGGCGGTGCACCATCTCGACGGCGCGCAGCGGGCGGGTGATCTTGCGGGAGTGCTCGCGCAGCGGCTCGGTGACCGGCTGAGGGACTGCTACGTGACGGAGATCGGCGCGGTGGTCGCCGCCCACGTCGGCCCCGGCCTCGCCTGCATCGTCATTCACCGCCGCCCGCCTCTTTCCGTCGATCAAGGACATATGCGCGGGGTTTGATCTCTGATCGTGTGTATACGCCCTTGATCGATGGAAAGCTCCTTGATCGGCCGGTGACGCGAGTCGCTCTGCATAGCAGGGACTGCGCATGATCAGGGCTTTTTCCACAGGGGCCGCGGCTGTCCACAGCCGGTCGCCGGCGGCGTGCTGTCGGTCCCGCTGCCGACCTACCTTCTGCCCGTGCCCGACGATGACGAGATCGCGGTCCGTGCCCGGTTGCTGCGCCTGACCGGCCGGCTGGCCGAGATCGAGCTGCCCCCGGTCATCCGGCCGCCCGGGCCGGCCACGCCGACCCGGACCCCCACGGGAAGCGGCGGGGCGGCGCCGGAGAGGCCGTCCGGTGCGCTCCCGCCGGCTGCCGCACATCCCGGTACCGGTGACGAACATCTGCCCACGCCGAGCCGGCTGAGCGGCCAGGGCGCCTTCGATCCCGGTCGCCGTGGCATCAAGGCGCTGGGTGTCATCGCGGCTGTCGTCGTGGTGGGCGCCGGGGTCGTCGCCTGGTGGTCGCGGCCAGCCGTCGAGCCGGTGCCGGGCGCTCCGGCTGAGCTGACCGCGGCGCCGCCGACGGCGTCCGCGCCCGCCGCCAGCGGCGGCGGCGAGGTGGTGGTGGCGGTCGCCGGCAGGGTACGCCGTCCCGGCCTGGTCCGGTTGCCGACCGGAGCCCGGGTCGCCGATGTCCTCGACGCCGCTGGCGGAGCTCTCCCCGGCACCGACGTGGCCCTGCTCAATCTCGCCCGGAAGGTCAGCGACGGTGAGTTGATCATGGTTGGGGTGACCCCGCCACCCGGCGTCGGCGCACCACCGGGCATCGCACCGGGGGCCGGTGGACCGGAGGGGGCCGCCCCGGCCCCCGGTGCGCCCGGTGGCGGGAAGATCAATCTCAATACCGCGACACTGGCGCAGCTCGACGCGCTGCCCGGGGTCGGCCCCGTGCTCGCCCAGCGGATTCTCGACCACCGTCAACGGCGCGGCAGCTTCCGCTCCGTAGGCGACCTGCGCCAGGTCGACGGCATCGGGGATGCCCGTTTCGAGCAACTGCGTGAGCTGGTGACGGTGTGACCGGCCCGGCAGCAGACGACCCGCCGCCGGACCCGCCGCCGGACCTGCGGCTGGCCGGGCTGGCGGTGGCGGCCTGGCTCTCCGCTCTGGCCTGCCTGCACGTCTCCGCACGCACCGGAGCCGCGCTCGCCGGCGTGGCGGCCGGGTCCGCCCTCGTCGGGTCCGTGACCGACCGGCTACGCAGCCTCCGGCTCCCGTCCATCGTGGACAGGGTGCGCTGGGTCGTGGTGGCCGTGCTGCTCGGCGTGGTGTGCGGGAGCGTCGCCACCGCCGCCCGGGTGGCGGTACGGGACGCCGACCCCTTGGCCGCCCTCGTCCGACAGCATGAGTCGGTCACCGCGGACCTCGTCGTCCGTGACGATCCGCGTCCCGTCGCCGGAGCCACTGGGCGTCCACCGGTCTTCCTGCTCTCCGCCGAGCTCTCCCGCGTGCGCGCCACCGGCCCGGACGCCGTGCGGATCGCCGTGTCGGCGCGTGTGCTCGTGCTCGGCAGCGACGCGGGATGGCGTCCGCTCCTGCCCGGCCAGCGGGTGACCGTCGCCGGTCGGCTCCTGCCGCCGCGCGGTGGCGACCTGCGCGCAGCGGTCCTCTCCACCGACCGCGCCCCGATTCCGCGCGGTCGTCCGTCATGGGCTCAACGGGTCGCCGGATCGTTGCGCGCGGGCCTGCAGCGGGCGTGCGCGCCGCTCCCCGACGAGCAGGGCGGTCTGCTGCCCGGGTTGGTGGTCGGCGACACGACCCGACTGGATCCGACGGTCGAGGAGGATTTCCGCGCCACCGGGATGACGCACCTGGTCGCGGTGAGCGGCTCGAACGTCGCGATCGTCGTCGGGATGGTGCTGTTGCTGGCGCGCTGGGGTCGCGCCGGTCCGTGGCTGGCCGCCGCCGCGTCCGCCGTGGCGCTGGTCGGCTTCGTGATCCTGGCGCGTCCGTCGCCGAGCGTCATCCGGGCCGCCACGATGGGCGCCGTCGCCCTTCTGGCGCTCGCCGCGGGCCGTCCCCGTGCGGCCGTGCCGGCGCTCGGCGCGGCCGTCACGGTGTTGGTCGTGCTGGATCCGGAGCTTGCGGGGGACCCGGGATTCGCGCTCTCCGTCCTCGCCACGGCCGGCCTGCTTCTGATCGCGCCGCGGTGGCGCGACGCGCTGCGTCGGCGGGGGGTGCCGGCGGGCGTGGCCGAGGCGCTCGTCATTCCCGCCGCCGCACAGCTCGCCTGCGCTCCGGTCGTCGCCGGGCTCTCCGGCACGGTGAGCCTCGTGGCCGTACCGGCGAATCTGCTGGTCGTGCCCGCGATCGCGCCGGCAACTCTGCTCGGGGTCGGCGCCGCCGTGCTGTCGCCGTTCTGGCCGGCCGGCGCGGAGATCGCCGCCTGGTTCGGTGGCTGGCCGGCGTGGTGGCTGGTGACCGTGGCACGCTACGGCGCGCAGCTCCCCGCCGGCACGTTGCCCTGGCCGGGCGGGGTCGCCGGTGGCCTGTTGCTCGGAGCGCTCACCGTTGCCCTGCTCTTCGCCGTTCGACACCGTCTTGTCCGCCGGCTGGTCGCGGTGCTGGCGGTCGCGGTGGTGGTCGGCGCGCTGCCCGTGCGTCTGGTCGCATCGGGCTGGCCACCGCCGGGCTGGGTGCTCGCGGTGTGCGCGGTGGGCCAGGGGGACGCGGTGGTTCTGCCCGTCTCAGCCGGGACCGCCGTTGTGATTGACGCGGGACCCGATCCGGCGGCCGTCGACCGGTGCCTGCGCCGGCTCGGCGTCCGGGCCGTGCCGCTGCTGGTCGTGAGTCACTTCCACGCGGACCACATTGGCGGCTTCGGCGGGGTTCTCCGGGGACGTCGGGTTGGCGCCGTGATCACGACGAGGTGGCCGGAGCCCGCGATGGGGCGCGATGCGGTCTACCGGGCCGCGGCGCGGCGCGCGGTTCCGGTCGCCCCCGCGCCGGTCGGCTGGAGCTACCGGCGGGGGCTGCTCGAATTGACGATGATCGGCCCGCCGGACGAGATGACCGGCACCCGGTCGGATCCGAACAACAATTCGCTCGTGCTGCGGGCGACGGTGCGCGGAGTCGCCATGCTGCTGGTCGGCGATGCGGAGGGGGAGGAGCAGCGGGCGTTGCTGGACCGGTTCGGCGCCGCGTCGCTCCGTGCGGACGTGCTGAAGGTCGCCCATCACGGCTCGGCCTACCAGGACACCGCCTTTCTCGACGCCGTGCGGCCGAAGGTGGCGTTCGTGGCGGTCGGGGCGGACAACGGGTACGGGCATCCCAATCCCGGTGTGCTGGCCAGGCTCGCGCGGGGTGGAGCGCGGGTGCTGCGGACCGATGTGGACGGGGACCTCGCCGCGGTGCGGGGCGACCGGGGCCTCGCGGTCGCGGTGCGCGGGCCGGACATCGGTGAGTGGAGGTAGGCTTTGTAAGCTTTGTACCAATAATAGTAGATGTCTGGATTAGCGTTGGGTGATCAGTCCGATACTCGTCGGGATGAGGTGAGCCGCCGCGGCCGGACGCATGCGACGATGGCGAGCGTGGCCCCCACAGATCTCGCCCTACTCCAGCTTGTCCTCGGCGACGAGGAGTTGCTCGCCACCCGGGCAGTGACCGAGGCGATCGAGCGGGCGCGGGACCTGGAGCCCGGCGCCGACGTTCGCGAGTACGAGGCGGGAACGCTGACGCCGGGCGAGGTCGCGGAGATGCTGAGCCCGTCGCTCTTCGGCGGGCGTCGGGTGCTGATCCTGCGCTCCGGTCAGGACGCCCGCAAGGATCTGGTCGCCGCACTGCTGGCGTACGCGAAGAACCCCGATCCCGACGTCACGCTGGTCGTCGCGCACGCCGGTGGCGCCAAGGGCAAGGCCTTCGCCGACGGCCTGCGGGCGGCGGGCGCGACCGTGGTGCCCGCGGCGAAGCTGAAGGGGGACCGCGAACGGGTCGCGTTCGTCCGCGACGAGATTCGGCGGCTTGGTGGCCGCTGCACCGACACCGCGGCCGAGGCCCTGCTCGCCGCCGTCGGCAACGACCTGCGCGAGCTCGCGGCGGCCTGCGCGCAGCTCATCGCCGACACCGACGGCAAGATCGACCCGGGCACCGTCGCCCGTTACTACCGCGGCCGGGCCCAGGTGAGCGGCTTCACCGTCGCGGACGCCGCCATGGTCGGCGACGTGCCGGCCGCGCTGGAGGCGCTGCGGTGGGCGCTGCACGTCGGTGTCGATCCGGTGCCGATCGCGGACGCGCTCGCCGACGGCGTACGGACCGTCGCCCGGGTCGCCTCCGCGGGGCGGGGGAGCGCCTACCAGCTCGCGAGTTCGCTGGGCATGCCGGCGTGGAAGATCGAGCGGGCCCAGCGGCAGGGGCGTGGATGGACGGCCGAAGGGCTGGTCGACGCAATGCACGCGGCGGCCCAGTGCAACGCCGACGTCAAGGGCGGCGCTGACGACCGTGGCTACGCCCTGGAGCGCGCCGTCTTCGCCGTCGCCGCGGCGCGGCACGGAAGCGCCGGGCGGTGAGCGGGGAGCTCCGCCCCGGTCGGGTCGGGCTGTCGCCCGAGGAAGCCCAACTGCAACCGCTGTACGCGCGGGTAATCGGGCTGCAATATCTCAACCCCGGCGGAGTGCTCTGCTTCTTCTTCTTCGAAGGCGCGATCGCGCTCGCGGTGCTGCTGGCACTCGCCGAGTTGGTCACCTGGTGGGCGGTGCTGATCCTGCCGGCCACCGTGGGGGTGATGGTCAAGATCAATGACCTGGTGGCGGGTGCGGTGGTGCGTTCGGCGGCGCAGGTGCCCGCGCGTGAGCAGGAGCGGTTCCGACGTGAGGTGACGCCGGTGGTCGGCCGGGCCACCGTCCCCGATCCCGCCGCCGCCGACGACGCCGCGGGCGAGCCGACCGGCGCGCCGGACGAGCGTGCGGTGTCGGCGGCGCGCCCGTCGGATGTGCGCGGGGGACCGGTGCCGGCAGCGGAGACGCCGGGAGTGGATCCAGTGCCGGACGACGCCCGCTCGACGCGTGACAGCCGGGGGCCGGCTCTGCCCGGGGCGGAGCCGGCGATCGGGGGAGCCGTAGCCGGGGAGCCGGAGAACGCGTCGGACGTGGATGCGGTTGGCCCCGCCACCGCGCCGCCCATACCGGTCGCGTCGACGAGGTTGCCCGCACCCGCGCCGCCCGGTCCTGAACAGCTCACGCACGCCGGCTCGGCGGAGGACCTGAAGAGGATGGGCCCAGGGAACGGAGGACCCTGTCCCGCGCTGCGCGTGGGGGGCGACCCCGGGGCGGAGTCCGGCCGGCTCGGCGCCGCGCGCGAAAACGCCGGCACTGCGCGTCCGCTCAACGCACCCGCCGCCGAGCACCTGCAACGACCGGCGCGGCAGCGGACCGATCCGACGGATCGGATGGATCAGGCGGACACGCCCGAGCAGCGGTCACGGCAGTCGGCCAGCCGCCGCTACGAATGACCGCTCGGCAGCCGAACGTGGTCGGCTCCGGACAGCCCAACGGGCACCGCCCGGAGCCGTGAGACTCGGACGATGCCCGTGCAGGTAGGTGCGTCGAACCCGTCAGGCGGAGAGCGACTCCAGGCGCTTGGCGATGGCCGACTTGCGGTTCGCCGCCTGGTTCTTGTGGATAACGCCCTTGCTGACCGCAACGTCGAGCTTGCGCGAGGCTTCGCGCATGAGGGCGGTGGCCTGCTCGGCGTCGCCAGTCTCGCTCACCGCGTTGAACTTGCGGATGGCGGTCTTCAGCGCCGACTTGACCGACTTGTTGCGCAGCCGGGCCTTCTCGTTCTGCCGGTTGCGCTTGATCTGGGACTTGATGTTCGCCACGCGACAGCCTCGTCCTGGTAGTTCGGGTTGATTACGTCTTCGAGCGCAGGCAACAACAGCGCGTCGCCAGGCGCGAAAATTCAGGCTACCAGGTCGGCGGGGTCGAGCCAAAATGGCTCAGCTCCACCCCCGCCGTGCGGAGAGCCAGGTCAACGCTATCCCGCCGCTCCATCGCGCGTGTGCGCGAAGGTGCGGGGAGGCGTCGGTGGCCCCCGCCGCGCTCCGGGTGAGCCAGTGCCCGCAGAGCGCGGCCAGGGTGGCGTCGAGCGCGTCCGCCGGGGCGTCCCGGGCCGTCGGATGCGCCGCGAAGAGCGCGTCGGCGTCGAGTCCGCTGGCGTACGCGGTGACGAGCAGGCCGGCGGTGTCGAACCAGGCCGGGCCGAGGCAGGGCCAGTTCCAGTCGCAGATCCAGGCCGCGCCGCCCCCGTCGATCAGCACGTTGTCCAGCCGCAGATCGCAGTGGATCACCCCGCCACCGGTGGCGTACGCGGGGAGGGCCGCCTCCAGGGCGGCGAGTTCGGCCAGCCGGGCCGCCGCGTGTGACGGGACGGCGGGGAGCGCTTCGCGCCCGGCGACGATCTCGCCCCACCAGCTCAGGTCGGCGCGGAGCAGGTCGGCGAGGGTGGGGAGCCCCACGCGGAGAAGCTCGGCGGGGGGCTCCCGCAGGGCCGCCGCCGCGGTCGCCCACGCGGTCAGGGTCGCGTCGAGGTCGTCGGGGGCCCAGGGCAGGCGGGGCATCCGGCCGTCGATCGCGTCGAAGCAGACAACGGTGTGCCCCGCCGCGTCCAGGGTCCAGCGGAGCCGGGGCGCGGGGACCACGGCGGGCAGGATCGCGGTGATCGCGGCCTCCCGTGCGTACCAGTCGGCGACGTGTGGCTGGTCGCTGCGGGAGGCGGCCTTGACGAAGACCCGGTCGCCGTCCGCGGCCGTCAGGACGGCCGCGAAACCGCGGGTGAAGCCGCCGCCCGCGGTGACCGCGGCGGTGACCGGCACGCCGATCCGCGCGGTGATCGCGTCGCGCAGCGCCGCGGGGAGGTCCGCCCAGTCCGGGCGTACGGCGGTCGCGCCGTACGGCACGGGCGGCACGGAGATCGGGAGCATGCGCCCATGGTGCCGGTGTCGTACCGACATGGCACACTGCCGCGCCATGAACACCCAGCAGTTCTGGACGTTGATCGAGCAGGCCCGGGCGGGCGCCGAGGGCGAGCCGGCGTCGGTCGCGGCGCGGGCGACGGCGGCGCTCGCCGGTCATGACGTCGCGGAGATCGTGGCGTGGGACCGGCATCTGCGAAGGGTGCTCACCGCCTCGTACCGCGAGGACCTGTGGGGCGCCGCCTATCTGATCAACGGCGGCTGCTCCGACGACGGCTTCGACCATTTCCGGGGCTGGCTGATGACGCAGGGCCGGGACGCGTTCGCCCGGGCGGTGACGCAACCGGATTCCCTGGCGGAGCTCCCGGCGGTGCGTCGGGCGGCGGCCACCGGCGAGGAGTTGGAGGCGCCGGACATGCTGGGGATCGCCGAGCGCGCCCACGTGCAGGTGGCCGGCGTCGAGTTGCCCGTCGAGCCCGATGCCACGCCCCCGCCGGCCACGGACGAGTTCTGGGACTTTGACGACGAGGACGAAGCGCGCAGGCGCCTGCCAGGGCTGGCGGCGCTCTTCGTGGAGCCGCCGCAGGAGTGATCCGGCGCTGCTCGGAGGAGTGATTCGACGCCGGTTCCGGGGGGCGTGGGAGCATAGAGTTGGTCGGCGGCACCGCCGGCCGTTGTTCACCGCAGCCAGCCGACCAGAACGGACCGCCGTGCCACCCACGCTCGACCCCGGCGCGAACGCCCCCGGTGCGACCGCTTCCGATCGCCTCCGGAACTTCTGCATCATCGCCCACATCGACCACGGAAAGTCGACGCTGGCCGACCGGATGCTGCAGCTCACCGAGGTGGTCGACCCGCGGCAGATGCGCGCGCAGTACCTCGACCGGATGGACATCGAGCGCGAGCGCGGCATCACGATCAAGAGCCAGGCCGTGCGCATGCCGTGGACGGTGCGCGAGGGGGACCAGCGGGGCGAGCACGCCGTCCTGAACATGATCGACACTCCGGGACACGTCGACTTCACGTACGAGGTGTCGCGGTCGCTGGCCGCCTGTGAGGGCGCGGTGCTGCTGGTCGACGCGGCGCAGGGGATCGAGGCCCAGACTCTGGCCAACCTCTACCTGGCGCTGGAGAACGACCTGCACGTCATCCCGGTGCTCAACAAGATCGACCTGCCGGCGGCGCAGCCGGAGAAGTTCGCCGAGGAACTGGCGCACCTCATCGGCTGCCAGCCCGAGGACTGCATCCGGGTCTCCGGCAAGACCGGTATGGGGGTCGCGCACCTGCTCGACGAGATCGTCCGGCAGTTCAAGCCGCCGGTCGGCGACGCCGCGGCCCCGGCGCGGGCCATGATCTTCGACTCGGTCTACGACGTCTACCGGGGCGTGGTCACCTACGTCCGCGTGGTCGACGGGCGGATATCGGCGCGCGACAAGATCAAGATGATGTCGACCGGCGCGGTGCACGAGCTGCTCGAGATCGGGGTGATCTCCCCGGAGATGCAGAAGGCGCAGGCGCTCGGCGTTGGTGAGGTGGGCTACCTCATCACCGGCGTAAAGGACGTGCGGCAGTCGCGGGTGGGCGACACGGTCACCATCAACGCCCGTCCGGCGTCCGAGTCCCTCGGTGGCTACAAGGACCCCAGGCCGATGGTCTACTCCGGCCTCTACCCGATCGACGGATCGGACTACCCCAACCTGCGCGAGGCGCTGGACAAGCTCAAGCTCAACGACGCCGCGTTGAACTACGAACCGGAGACGTCGGGGGCGCTCGGATTCGGCTTCCGCTGTGGGTTCCTCGGGCTACTCCACCTGGAGATCATCGCGGAACGGCTGGAGCGCGAGTTCGGGCTGGACCTGATCTCGACCGCGCCCAACGTCGTCTACCGCGCCGTCCAGGAGGACGGCAGCGAGATCGTCGTGACGAACCCGAGCGAGTACCCGACGGGCAAGCTCGCCGAGGTCTACGAACCGATCGTGCGTGCCACGGTGCTGACGCCCAACGACTACGTGGGCGCCGTGATGGAGCTGTGCCAGGGACGGCGCGGCACGCTGCAGGGGATGGACTACCTGTCGGCCGACCGGGTGGAGCTGCGCTACACGCTGCCGCTCGCTGAGATCATCTACGACTTCTTCGACCAGCTGAAGAGTCGCACCAAGGGCTACGCGTCGCTGGACTACGAGCCCTCCGGCGAGCAGCAGTCCGACCTGGTCAAGGTCGACGTCCTGCTGCACGGCGAGCCGGTCGACGCGTTCAGCGCGATCGTGCACAAGGACAAGGCCTACAACTACGGCGTCACGATCGCGTCGAAGCTGCAGAAACTGATCCCCCGGCAGCAGTTCGAGGTGCCTATCCAGGCCGCCATCGGCAGCCGCGTGATCGCCCGGGAGACGATCCGCGCGATCCGCAAGGACGTGCTCGCCAAGTGCTACGGCGGCGACATCACCCGTAAGCGCAAGCTGCTGGAGAAGCAGAAAGAGGGCAAGAAGCGGATGAAGATGGTCGGTCGGGTGGAGGTGCCGCAGGAGGCCTTCATCGCCGCCCTCTCCACGTCGGACGGTGGCGACGGCAAGGCGGCCGGCGGAAAGAAGTGACGGTGCGCGCCTACGGCAGCGTCGCCTCGTTCTGTCCGCGCTGCGCGGCCCCGCTGTCGGAGGCTCCGCCGACCCGCTGCGCCGCGTGCGACTACTCGCTCTACGTCAACGCCCGTCCGACGGGAAGCCTGATCGTGCTCGACGGGGATCGGTTCCTCGCGTTGAAGCGGGCGGCCGAACCGCGGTCGGGGCTGTGGGAGACGCCGGGCGGCTTCTGCGACGGCTGGGAGCATCCCGCCGACGCCGCGGTGCGCGAGGGGCGCGAGGAGCTCGGCGTCGAGGTCACTCTCGGCGACTTCGTCGGGATGTACGTCGGCAGCTACGAGTTTCAGGGCGAGACGCTGCCCGTACTCGACTGCTTCTTCCTCGCGACCATCGAGCACGGTGACATCACGTTGGACCCGGCGGAGTCGTCGGACCTGCGGTGGTTCGCGCTGCGCGACGCGCCGCCGCTGGCGTTCGCGACCATGGACGCGGCGATCCGAGAAGTCCGGCAACGTCTGGGGCGGTAATCCGGTTTGGATTTTCCGGGGGCCGGGAATTTACCGGTCACACACGAAAACGTGAACCCCCGGAGGAGAACGACATGACTGTCACCGGCATCATCACCGCCCTCATCGTTGGTCTCGTCATCGGTGCCCTGGGCCGTCTGGTCATTCCGGGCAAGCAGAACATCCCGATCTGGCTCACCATGCTGATCGGTGTGGGCGCTGCCCTGCTCGGCACCGTGATCGCCCGCGCGGCCGGCCTCGCCACCACCGACGGCGTCGACTGGACCGAGCTCCTCATCCAGGTCGTGCTCGCGGCCATCGGTGTCGCCATCGTCGCCGGTGTCGGCGGCCGTCGCGGCGTCAGCCGTTACTGATCCTCGCCACTGCCTCTAGGGGGCGCCTGACCGACTGGTCAGGCGCCCCCTACGCTTTCTGCCGGGCGAGGTCCGCGGCCCGCACCCTCTGTCGTAAAGGAAATTTACCTACTATCGTGCGGCGCAGTAGGTAAATGCCAGACGGTGCGAGGAGAAGTGGCGTGAGAACCTGGAGAGGGCTCGTCCCGTTCACCGCCGTGGCGGCCTCGGCCGCAATGCTGCTCAGCGGATGTGGCGGCGGCTCGGACGCCGACAAGGCGGTCGACAACAGCAAGTTGACCGTCTGGATGATGGGCGACGGCGGGGCGGCGCAGACGGCGTTCCTCGACGGCGTCGAGACCGAGTTCAAGCAGAAGCACCCTGGCACCGACGTGGTCGTGCAGTACATCCCGTGGCTCGAGGCGCCGAAGAAGTTCCAGGCCGCGCTCGCCGGTGGGGACGGACCGGACGTGACGGAGCTGGGCAACACCGAAACCCAGGGCTGGGCCGAGCAGGAGGCGCTCGCCGACCTGACCGGCCGGATGGGCAGCTGGTCCGAGGGGAAGGACATCCTCCCCGATCTGGTGAAGAACGCGCAGCTCGACGGCAAGCAGTACGGCGTGCCGTGGTACGCCGGCGTCCGCGCGATGTACTACCGGACCGACTGGTTCGCCGAGGCCGGCGTCAAGCCGCCGACCACCTGGGACGAGCTGATCGCCGCCGCCAAGGCGGTCCAGGCGAAGAAGCCCAACACGTACGGCATCGCCCTGCCGGGTAACTCCGAGCTCCCCTTCTACTCCCTGCTGTGGTCCGCCGGCGCGGAGATCGCCACGAAGGACGGCGACGCCTGGAAGTCCGGCTACAACACCCCGGAGGCCAAGCGGGCGGTCACGTTCTGGACGGAGCTGGTGACCAAGCACAAGGTCGCCCCGCCGGCCGCCGCCGGGTGGAACGAGCTCGACGCCCGTACGCAGTTCGCGACCGGCAAAGCGGCGATGGCCTTCGCCGGCAGTTGGCAGCAGGGCGCGATGAAGAAGGACAACCCCGACATCGAGAAGGTGTGGGGCACGTTCCCGATCCCCGGCCCGGACGGCAAGCCCGCGCCCGCCTTCGCCGGTGGGTCGGACGTGGCGATCTGGAAGGACAGCAAGCGGCAGGATCTCGCCTGGGACTACCTGACGGTGCTGCTCAAGAAGGAGAACGACCAGAAGTTCGCCAGCAGCCTCGGCTTCTTCCCGGTCTACTCCGACCTCGTGGCCGGTGGCAGCTACCGCAACGACAAGATCATGGCCGCCTTCGCCGCCACGATGCAGAACACCAAGCTGACCCCGATGACGCCGAAGTGGGTCGAGGTGAGCCGGACCAAGACGGTGACCCAGGCGATGAACAGCTCGGTCATGAAGGGCCAGAAAACGGTCGAGCAGGCGACCGCCGAGGCCGCGACCGAGATGGAAAGCATCCTCAACGCCAAGTGACCACCCTGACCACGCCATCCCGGGGCGCCGCCGCGCGGGACACCACCCCCGCGCGGCGGCCCCGAAGGCGGGGGAGTCCCCTGCCGTACCTGCTGCTCCTGCCCGCCCTCCTGGTCATCGCGGTGCTGCTGCTCTGGCCGCTCGGCCAGGTCGTCGCGATGTCCTTCCACCAGCTGGGGATCCGGCAACTCCGCGGCGACCGGGAGTGGCCGTGGGTGGGTCTCGGCAACTACGCCGAGATCCTCGGTGACCCCTTCTTCCACACCGTCCTGCGCAACACGGTGCTCTTCGCCGCCGCCAACGTCGTGCTCACGATGATCCTCGGTACCCTGGTCGGCCTGCTGCTCAACCGGCTCGGTCGGCGGATGTCCACCTTCGTCGGCAGCTGCGTGATGCTCGCCTGGGCCACTCCGGCGCTGACCGGCACGATCGTCTGGAAGTGGCTCTTCGACGACACCAGCGGGCTGGTCACCTGGCTGTTCAACCAGCTCCCCGACGGGCTGTCGCAGGCCCTGTTCGGCCGCGCCGACTGGAGCGGATACGGCTGGTTCAACTCGCCGCTCACCTTCTTCTCCGTGCTGACCCTCGTGGTGGTGTGGCACTCCTTCCCGTTCGTGGCGGTCAGCGTGCTGGCCGGACTCAAGAGCGTCCCCGCCGAGCTGCACGAGGCGGCGCGTGTCGACGGCGCCGGGCCCTGGCGGGTCTTCTGGTCGGTGACGTTCCCGCTGCTGCGACCGGTCTTCGGCATTCTCGTGGTGCTGTCGACCATCTGGGACTTCAAGGTCTTCACCCAGCAGTACGTCCTCGCCGGCGGGACCCAGGACCGCTCGACGTTCATGCTCTCGATCTACTCGTACTCGATGGCGTTCTCGCCCCCGCCGAAGTTCGGCCTCGGTTCGGCCATCGCGGTCATCCTCACCGTGATCCTGCTGGTCGTGACCGGGTTGTACGTGCGGATGGTGCTGCGGCAGGAGGAGGAGTCGTGAAGCGTTTCGCCCTCAACGCCGTCGGGCTGCTGGTGGCGCTCTTCGCGGTCTTCCCGGTCTTCTGGATGATCTCCACCTCGCTGAAGCCCAACAGGGAGATCTTCTCGGCGACGCCGCAGCCGGTGCCGCGCGAACCGACGCTGCAGCACTACCGCAACATCCTGAGCGGCGACCTCATCCCCGGGGTCAGCTTCACCGACTTCTTCATCAACAGCGCGATCGTCGCCATCGCGACCGTCCTCCTCAGCGGACTGTTGGCGCTGCTGGCCGCGACGGCGGTGGCCCGGTTCCGATTCCGGTTGCGTACGGCGTTCCTCGTGATGCTGCTGGTCGTGCAGATGATCCCGCTGGAAGCGCTGGTGATCCCGCTCTTCCTGATGATCCGTCGCCTCGGGCTCTACAACCAGTTGCCCGGCCTGGTCCTGGTCTACCTCGGCTTCTCGTTGCCGTTCGCGGTCTGGATGTTGCGGGGTTTCGTCGCGGCGGTGCCGCGTGAGCTGGAAGAGGCGGCGGCGATCGACGGGGCCACCCGGTGGCAGGCGTTCTGGCGGATCCTGTTGCCGCTGGTCGCGCCGGGGCTGGTCGCGACCAGCATCTTCTCGTTCATCACCGCGTGGAACGAGCTGATCTTCGCGCTCACCTTCATCAGCACCGAGGACCGCTATACCCTGCCCGTCGCGATGACCTATTTCTTCGGACGCGACGACACCGCCTGGGGCCCGGTCATGGCGGCGTCGACGCTGCTGACGCTGCCGGTAATGATCTTCTTTGTGCTGGTGCAGCGCCGGATGGTCTCCGGCCTGGTCTCCGGCGCCGTCAAGGGCTGAGGGAAAGGACAGGGTCTCGCCGGATTGGGCGACGAACTGCTGCAGCGCCGCGACGGCCGGGTAGGGACGTGGATCAGTGTGCCGGGCAGGTAAGTGTTTCCGCGCGATCAGCCCTCGGCGAAGACTTCGGCGGTCACCTGCTGCGTGCCGGTGGTCGCCCCAGTGCCGATCTTCGCCCAGATGCCGTCCTTGGCCGTCCACTCGAGGTCGCCGAAGCGCACCCGCTTCACTCCGTGGTCGCTGGCGTGCGAGACGAGCCAGTGCGCGTACCGCCAACCCGAGCGGCTGTTGGCGGCGGAGACGGTGACGCCGGTCAGCTCAGTGGGGGTCGCCGTGTCCAGGTTGCCCCAGTCGAGCAGGAGCCCGTTGGCGAGTGCGGAAGCCGCGGCGGTGCCACGCATCGCCGGCTCGCGCGCCACCGTGCAGGCCACCGCCTCCGCGGCGTCACCGAGCAAAGCCCGACTCAGCACCCGCGATTCGTCGGCCCACTGCTCGTACGCCTCGGGAAACGCCGACCGCTGCACCGTCTGGGCCGCATCGGTGACCCGCATCTTCTCCCAGCCGCGCACCTTCTTGAGCGCGGCGTAGAAGGTGTTCGTCGCGTAGCGGGTGTCGCGGATCTCTTCCACGCTGCCCCAACCCTGACTCGGTCGCTGCTGGAACAGGCCGACCGAGTCGCGGTCGCCGCCCGCCAGATTCTCCAGCTTCGACTCCTGGAACGCGGTCGCGAGCGCGACGATCACTGCCCGTTCCGGCATCTTGCGCTGCATGCCGATCGCGGCGATCGTGGCGGCGTTCGCCATCTGCTCGGCGTTGAGGGTGACCGTCCGGGTGCCCCCGGGCGAATCGGGGATCTCGGCCCGGACGGTGCAGGTGCGGGTCGCCCGGGGCAGCGGCAGGTGCGCGCTCAACTGGCGCAGCACGATGTAGACCCCGACCACGGCGATCAGCGCCAGTGTCACGGTTACCGCCACCATCGCTCGAGTACGCACCGTCACCCCCACGTCAGTCCTGAATCAAGCCTACGCCCGATTGGCCGGATGGCATGCGCGGCTGGGGCGTTTCGCGCCCCGTACGGCGTTATCGCCTCCTTGACCGGTACGGGGAGCATTGCGACGCAGGAGTTTCGTCTGATCCATTTAGGCCGGTGGAAGCCACGACGGGGACCGCTTCTCGCGGAACGCCAGCACGCCTTCGCGCCCCTCCTCGGAGAGGAAATACCCGGTCGACAGAGCGGCCAAATCAGAAACCTCTTCACGCACCGTAGCCGCCGGGTGGCGTCGTAGCAGCTCCTTGGCCCCGGCGAGCGCCCGCGGTCCGCCGCGGACCAGCGCCGCGCAGTAGTCCCGCACCGTATCGTCCAGCGCCTCGGCGGGTGGCGCCGCCGTGACCAGACCGATCTGTTCGGCCCGCCGCCCGTCGAACGTCGCCCCGGTGAGGTAGAGCTCGGCCGCCGCGCGCGGCGCCAGCCGGGGCAGCACGGTGGCCGAGATGACCGCCGGGATCACCCCGATGCGCACCTCGGTGAAGGCGAAGGTGGCGTCCTGCGCGCAGACGGCGATGTCGGCGGCGGCGATCAGGCCGAGCCCGCCCGCCCGCGCCGGCCCCGCGACCCGCGCCACCACCGGTTTCGGGCACTCCCACACCGCCGCCAGCACGTCACCGAGCATTCCGGCGGGCACCGTGCCGGAGGCGTACGCCGCCGCGGTCTCCTTCAGGTCCGCGCCGGAGCAGAAGACCGGGCCGGCGTGCGACAGCACGATGACCCGTACGGCGGGATCCTCGACGGCCGCCCGCACTGCGCTGAGCAGTTGCGTCATGAGCGGGGTCGACAGCGCGTTGCGGTTGTGCGGACTGTCCAGGGTGAGGGTGGTCACGCCGTGGTCGGTGGCCACCCGGACGAGCTCGTCGGCGTCGGAGGTCATGCGGGCACACTAGTCGTATGCCAGGTGTCCTTCCCGATGGTGAACCCGTGCCCACCGACGGGTCGCTGCCGGTTGCCGCGCGCGCCGCAGTGGGCCAGCGGGGGTTCGGTGTCTACGTCCACGTGCCGTTCTGCGCCAGCCGTTGCGGCTACTGCGACTTCAACACGTACACCGCCTCGGAGCTCGGCGGCGGGGCGAGCCGCGAGGGGTACGCGGACGCCGTCCTCGCCGAGCTCAAGCTGGCCGCCGGGGTGCTGGGTGACGCCCCGCCGCGCCGGGTGGACACCGTCTTCGTGGGCGGCGGCACCCCGACCCTGCTGCCCGCCGACGATCTCGCCCGGATCCTCGACGGCATCGACGCGACCTGGGGGCTCGCCGCCGACGCCGAGGTCACCACGGAGGCCAACCCGGAGTCCGTTTCGCCGGCATCGCTCAAGACGCTGCGCGCGGCCGGGTACACCCGGATCTCGCTGGGCATGCAGTCCGCCTCGCCCGGCGTGCTCGCGCTGCTCGACCGGCGGCACACCGCCGGCCGGGCCGTCGCCGCGGTCGGCGAGGCACGGGACGCCGGTTTCGACCACGTCAACCTCGATCTGATCTACGGGACGCCGGGGGAGAGCGCGGAGGACTTCGCCGGGTCCCTCGCCGCGGTGATCGCCGCGGGGGTCGACCACGTCAGCGCGTACGCGCTGATCGTGGAGGACGGGACGCGGCTCGCCGCCCGGATGCGCCGCGGTGAGCTGCCGTACCCGTCGGACGACGTGGCGGCGGACCGCTATCTCGCCGCGGAGGCCGCGCTGCAGGCGGCCGGCTTCTCCTGGTACGAGGTGTCGAACTGGGCCACCTCGCCGGACGCCCGCTGCCGGCACAACCTGCTCTACTGGACCGGCGGCGACTGGTGGGGCCTCGGCCCGGGAGCGCACAGCCACGTCGGTGGGGTGCGCTGGTGGAACGTGAAACACCCGAGCGTCTACGCCGAACGCGTGGCGGCCGGCGCGTCGCCGGGGCAGGCGCGGGAGGTGTTGAGCGCCACCGACCGACGGGTCGAGGACGTGATGTTGCGACTGCGGCTCGCGTCGGGGCTGCCGTTGGACGTGCTCGACGAGGCCGGCCGGGCGGGTGCGGCGCGGGCCCTCGCCGACGGGCTGCTGCAGCGGTCCGGGTACGCCGCCGGGCGCGCGGAGCTCACGCTGCGCGGGCGGCTCCTCGCCGACGCGGTCGTTCGCGACCTGCTGCCCTGAGCGCGGCGCATCCGTGGCGGGACCGCGTGCCGGCCCCGCCACGACTCGCCTACTTGATCCAGGAGACCGTCATCGGGTAGCGGTAGAGCTGCCCCTCGTTGGCCCGGACCCCGCCGATGATGCCGAAGATGATCGGCACGAGCGGTACCAGGAACAGCACCATCGGGATCACCAGCCAGAAGAGGCAGCCGCCGAGGGCCAGCGAGACGAACGAGACGATCGACCAGAGGATCTGGAAGTTGAGGGCGGCCACCGCGTGGGCCCGGACCGTCGGCGACTGCTGCCCCTTGGCGAGCAGCGCGATCAACGGTGCGACCCAGCCGAGGGTGCCCCAGCTGATCAGCGCGCCGACGGCGCCGCCGAAGTGGGCGATCAGCGCCCAGGTCTTCTCGTCGTTGTCCGCGTAGCCGCTCGGGATCCCGCCGGCGCCGTAGTAGCCACCGGCTGGCGGGTAGCCGCCGCCGGGCGGCGTGCCGTACGGCGGGGGAGGCGGGTAGCCGGCACCGGGTGGTGGGTAGCCGCCACCGGGCGCCGGCGGTGGGTAGCCGCCACCGGCCGGTGTGCCGTACGGCGGTGGCGGCGGGTAGCCGGGAGGGCCGGACTCGCCGGACGTGGGGTGGGACCCGGGGCCCGGGGGTGGAGACGTCGGGTGCGGGGGTGTGGCACCGGGATCGCCGTCTCCGAACGGGCGAGGTGGCTCAGTCATGAAAATCACCGTAGGGGCCGGCATCAACGGATGCGAGGTAACACTCGGACCGCCGCGCTGATCGGGGCTTTCAGCACTCGCACCGTCTCGGATACAGCTACCGCGTACCGTATTTGTCCGGCATATACTGCTCCACCGGCAATGTGATCATCGCTTCCGCCTGGTCGCCGACGTATGCTGGCACTCGCTACAGTCGAGTGCCAGCGTAGTGCGCGAGGAGGTGGAGATGGGTCTCGACGACCGGAAACTCGACGTGCTCCGTGCCATCGTCGAGGACTACGTTGCGACCCAGGAACCGGTCGGCAGCAAGACGCTCGTCGAACGGCATCAGCTCGGCGTGTCGCCCGCCACGGTGCGCAACGATATGGCCGTGCTCGAGGAGGAGGGCTACATCCGGCAACCGCACACCAGTGCGGGCCGCGTCCCGACCGACCGCGGCTACCGGCTCTTCGTGGACCGCCTCTCGCGGGTGAAGCCGCTCACCCCGGCCGAGCGCCGGGCGATCGAGCGTTTCCTGGTCGGCGCGGTGGACCTCGACGACGTCGTGCACCGCACCGTACGGCTGCTCGCGCAGCTCACCCGGCAGGTCGCCGTCGTGCAGTACCCGAGCCTGGCCCGATCCTCGGTCCGTCACCTGGAGCTGGTGCCGATCTCCACCACCCGGCTCATGCTCGTCATGATCGCCGATACCGGTCGGGTCGAGCAGCGACTGGTCGAACTCCCCGGCCCGGTGCCGGCCGACGACATCACCGACCTGCGCCGCCTGGTCAACGAAAAGCTCGGCGGCAAGCGTCTCTCGGACACCCCGCCGCTGGTGCAGGCGCTGGTCGAGGAGGCGGTGCCCGCCCTGCGGCCGGCGATGGCCACTCTCGCCTCGGTGCTGCTGGAGACCCTCGTCGAACGGCACGAGGAGCGCATCGCCCTGGCGGGTACGGCTAACCTGACCCGGGGTGGCGTCCTCGATTTCCAGGGCTCGTTACGCCCGATCCTCGAGGCGCTCGAGGAGGAGGTCATCCTGCTCAAGCTGATCGGTGAGGTGGAGCCGAGCACGCTTCGGGTGCGCATCGGCGACGAGAACGAGTTCGACAACCTCCGGTTGGCCTCCGTGGTCAGCACCGGTTACGGACCGGGCGCCACCATCGTGGGTGGCCTCGGTGTGCTGGGGCCGACCCGGATGGACTACCCCGGCACCATCGCCACGGTGCGTGCCGTGGCACGCTACGTGGGCGACCTGCTGGCCCAGAACTGACCCGCCGGCTCGGCACCGACCACCGGCGGACTGCCCACGCGAGACTGACATCGCGCGACTGACATGAGGACACGGAACGCAGTGGCCAAGGACTACTACGGGATTCTCGGCGTGAGCCGGGAAGCCTCCGACGACGAGATCAAGCGGGCCTACCGGAAGCTGGCGCGCCAGTTCCACCCGGACGTCAACCCGGATCCCGAGGCGCACGAGAAGTTCAAGGACATCAACGCGGCGTACGAGGTCCTCTCCGACGACCAGAAGCGGCAGATCGTCGACCTGGGCGGAGACCCTCTCGCGCCGGGCGGCGGTGGCGGCCCGGGCGGGCCCGGCGCCGGCCCGTTCGTCGGCTTCCAGGACATCATGGACGCGTTCTTCGGCGGCGCGGGCGGCGCGTCCCGCGGGCCGCGGCCGCGGACCCGGCCCGGCGCCGACGCGATCCTGCGTCTGGAGCTCGACCTCAACGAGACCGCCTTCGGCGTCGAGGCGCCGATCACCGTCGACACCGCCGTGGTCTGCACCACCTGCTCCGGCGCCGGCACGGCCGACGGCACCCACCTCGCGACCTGTGAGGCGTGTGGCGGGCGGGGCGAGGTTCAGTCGATCCAGCGCACCTTCCTCGGTCAGGTCGTCTCCTCCCGCCCCTGCACCGTCTGCCAGGGCTACGGCACGGTCATCCCGCACCCCTGCCCGACCTGCGCGGGTGACGGCCGGGTCCGCACCCGCCGTTCGCTGACCGTCAAGATCCCGGCCGGGGTCGAGGACGGCATGCGGATCCGCCTCGCCCAGCAGGGCGAGGTGGGCCCCGGTGGCGGCACCGCCGGTGATCTCTACGTGGAGATCCACGAACGGCCGCACGACGTCTACTCCCGCAAGGGCGACGACCTGCACTGCCGGGTCACGGTTCCGATGACCGCGGCGGCCCTGGGCACCCGGTTGACCATCAAGACTCTCGACAGCGAGGAACCGGTCGACGTCAAGGCCGGCACCCAGCCGGGCGCGACGCTGCGGCTGCGCGCCCGGGGCGTGCCACACCTGCGCGGCACCGGTCGCGGCGACCTCTACGTGCACCTCGACGTGCGCACGCCGACCAAGCTCGACGCCGACCAGGAGCGGACGCTGCGCGAGTTCGCGAAGACCCGCGGCGAAGAGGTGGCCGAGCTCAGCAAGCAGGGCGGCTTCTTCTCCCGGATGCGCGACGCCTTCAACGGCCACGCCTGACCCGGTGAGCGCACCGCTGTTCCTGGTCGGGTCGCTGCCGTCGGGCGACACCTACACCCTCGGCGGGGCCGAAGGTCACCACGCCGCCACCGTGCAGCGGTTGCGGGTGGGGGAGGAGTTGCTCCTCGCCGACGGACGCGGTGGCAGCGCGACGGCGGTGGTCACCGCCGTCGGCCGGGGCCACCTCGATCTGTCGATCCGCTCCCGCCGGCACACCGAGCCGCTCCACCCGCGCCTCGTCGTCGTGCAGGGGATCGCGAAGGGCGACCGGGGCGAACTCGCCGTGCAGGCGATGACCGAGGTCGGGGTCGACGAGATCGTGCCCTGGGCGGCGGCGCGGTCGGTGACGCAGTGGCGCGGTGACCGGGGCGCGCGCGCCCGGGACAAGTGGGCGACGACCGCCCGGGAAGCGGCGAAACAGGCCCGTCGCGCCTGGCTGCCGGTGGTCGCCGGGTCCGCGTCCGACCCCGACGAGTCGACTGCGGCGGTGACCCGCCGGCTCGGCGCCGCCGCGGCGGGCTTCGTGCTGCACGAGGAGGCGGAGACCCGGTTGTCGACCGTGGAGCTGCCCGACCAGGGGGAGATCGTTCTCGTGGTGGGGCCGGAGGGTGGCATCGCCCCCGCCGAACTCAAAGCGTTCGAGGCGGCCGGCGCGCGGTCGGTGCGCCTGGGCGAGGCGGTGCTGCGCACATCGACGGCGGGGGTGGCCGCGCTCGCCGTCCTCTCGGCCCGGCTCGGCCGATGGTGACGATCACGCCGCACGCCGGCACCGTCAGGTAGAGACGGCGCCGCCCCGCCCGAACGGGTCCGGGCGGGGCGGCACGGGCGGTACGGCAGCTACAAGCCCGCGGCGGCGGAGGCGATGGCCGAGGCGAACGTGCTGACCTCCGTGTAGACGCCGGGGTAGTTGGGGCGGGCGCAGCCGTTGCCCCAGCTCACGATGCCGACCTGGATCCACGCGTTGGCGGCGTCCCGGCGGAACATCGGGCCACCGGAGTCACCCTGGCAGGTGTCGACCCCGCCCTGCGCGTAGCCGGCGCAGATTTCCTCGTTCGGGACCAGATCCGGGTACGACTGCCGGCAGCTCGCGTCGCTGACGAACGGCACCTGCGCCTTCAGCAGGTAGCGCTGCTGTGCGCCGCCCTCCCGGTTGGCGCCCCAGCCGGCGACGGTGAAGGTGCCGCTGTTGTACGCCGTCGTGGTCGCGATCTTCAGCGTCGGGAGGCTGACCGGGCTGGCCAGCTTGATCAGCGCCCAGTCCTTGCCGGTGCCGTTGTACCCGGGCGCGCGGTAGACGTAGGTGGACTTGCGGGTGATCCGGGTCGACGACTGCAGGTCCACCGACCCCATCGTCGCGGTGATACTGGTGTTGGCGCCCGTCCTGCTCACGCAGTGGGCGGCCGTGATCACGATCTGCGTCGTGTAGAGGGCGCCGCCGCACCCCATGGAGAGCCGCACCATCCAGGGGAACTCGCCTTCCGCGGCTCGCGTGCCGCCGACGACGAACGGCGTGACCCCCGGGTCCGGGGCGGCCGCGGCCGGCGACGCCACGGCGACCGCGCCGAACGACATCGCGGTCAGCGCGGCCGCCGCCGCGCCGAGCAACTTCTGCCAACGAACCATGGCTCCTCCAGCGGGGGCGCGACGTGCCCCACGGGCACGCCGACGGATCAGTGCCGGCAGCGTACGAAGCGCGATAGAGCCATGACAATATGTCGATGCCATACCAGTTGCGTCATAGCGACCCGACGTGGCGCGGGCTCAGCTGCGCAGGTAGGACGCCCCGTTGAGATCGATGATCGTGCCGGACGCCCACTCCGCCTCCGGCGAGGCGAGCCAGTGCACCGCCGCGGCGATCTCGTCGGGGCGGGCGACGCGGTTGAACGGGCTCTGCGCCCGGATCTCGGCGCCGCGTGCGGCCTTGAGGTGCTCGTTGGTCATGTCGGTCTCGACGAAGCCGGGCGCCACGGCGGCCACCGCGATGCCGTACGGGCCGAGCGCCACCGCGAGCGACTGGGTCAACGCGTTGAGCCCCGCCTTGCTGGCGCCGTACGCCGGCTGGCTCGGCTCGCCCCGGAACGCGCCCCGCGAGGAGACGTTGACGATGCGACCGCCGCGCTCCCGCATGTGCCGCGCCGCGCACCAGATCGCGTTGGCCGCGCCGACCAGGTTGGTGTCCAACGTGCGCCGCCACTGCTGTTGCCACTGCTCGTACGACGTCTCGAGGACCGGGTGGGGCTGGTAGACGCCGGCGTTGTTGACCAGCACGTCGAGCCCGCCGAGCCGATCGGCCGCGCCGTCGACCATCTGCTGGACCGCGGCCGGGTCGGTGAGGTCGGCGCGGACCACCACGTGCCCCTCGCCGGGCAGCGACGCCGTCAACTGCTCGGCGAGGGTCGCCGAGTCGCGGTGGTGTACGGCGACCCGGTCACCGCTGGCGGCGAATGCCGCCGCGACCGCCCGTCCGATCCCCCGGGAAGCCCCCGTCACCAGCACCGCTCGTCCCGTCACGCGCTCCATCATGCCCGGTGCGGGCCGTCGGCGGTGCGTGACGCCCCGCCGGGGACGCGCCTACCATGCCTGGGGTGAACATTGACTGTGTCTTCTGCCGCATCGCGGCCGGCGAGATCCCGACGACCGTGGTGCGCGAGACCGACACCACGCTCGCGTTCCGTGACCTGGCGCCGCAGGCCCCGGTGCACGTCCTGGTGATTCCGAAGGAGCACTACGCCGACGTGGCCACGCTCGGCCAGGCCGATCCCCAACTCGCCGGTGAGGTGCTCGCGACGGCCGCCGCCGTGGCCGAGTCCGAGGGGCTGCTCGCCGACGGCTTCCGGCTGATGTTCAACACCGGCGCGTACGCCGGCCAGGAGGTGTTCCACGCGCACGCGCACGTGCTCGGCGGTGCGCCGCTCGGCCCGATGCTCGTTCGCTGAGGTTGAGCGGTGTGGTGGGGCCCGGTGTTGTCCACAGGCGATGACACGGGTCCTTCCGCTCGCCGCCGGTATCCTGCTGGTGATCTTGAAGGGGGAGCGGAATGGGTGACGCCGGCCGCGGGCTGGAACGGATGGTGCGGCAGACGCAGGCCGAGGCGCGGATCCCCGCGCTCTCCGCGGCGCTGCACCGGGCCGACCGTCCGCTGTGGAGCTGTGCGGTGGGCGGTTCGGGCAACGACAGCCCGCTCAGCCCGGAGAGCCAGTTCCGGATCGGCTCGGTGACGAAGACGTTGACCGCGGTCCTCGTCATGCAGGCCCGCGACGACGGCCTGCTCGACCTGGACGATCCGGTCGGGCGCCACCTCGACGTGCCCGCGCACGGCGAGCTGACCGTGCGGCGGCTGCTGTCGCACACCTCCGGGCTCCAGCGCGAGCCGTACGGCGACGTGTGGGACACGCTGCGCGCGCCGGACACCGACCAGCTCGTCGCCGACCTGGTCCGCGCCGAACGGGTGCTGTCCCCGGCCCGCCGCTACCACTACTCCAACCTGGGTCTCTCGCTGCTGGGCCACGCGGTGGCCCGACTGCGCGGCGGCACCTGGGCCGAGGTCCTGCAGGACCGGATCCTCACTCCGCTCGGGCTCACCCGCACCACGGTCCGGCCCGATCCGACGGCGGTGACCGGATTCCTGGTCGACGCGTACTCCGATCACGCCCGGCCGGAGCCGCCGGCCGACTTCGGCGCGGTCGCGCCCGCCGGGCAGATCTGGAGCAGCGCTCCCGACATGGCGCGGTGGGCGGCGTTCCTGGCCGACCCGGCCGCGCTCGACCCCGGTGCCGAGGTGCTGCGACCGGCGACGCTCGACGAGATGCGCTGGCCGTTGACGGTCACCGACGAGTCGCTGTGGGTGGGCGGGTTCGGGCTCGGCCTGATCCTGGTGCCGCAGGGCGACCGGGTGCTGCACGTCGGCCATGACGGGGCGATGCCCGGCTTCCTCGCCGGCGTCTACGGCCGTCGGGGCGGGGCCGGCACGGCCGCGGCGATGGGCTGCGCCGTGCTGGGCTCCTCGGGCACGGCCGTCGCGACGATCGAGTTGCCGCACCGGCTGCTCGCCGCCGCGGTGCAGGAGGACCCGGCCGACATCGTGGCCTGGACACCCGGGGAGGCGGCTCCGGCGGCCTATCGCTCGGTGCTGGGACGCTGGTGGGGCGAGGGCTTCGAGTACGTGTTCTTCTGGCGGGACGGGGCGCTGCGGGCGCGGGGCGCGGACGACCCGGCCGGGAAGCCGCCGTCGGTGTTCATGCCGCTGCCGGATCAGCCCGACGTGCTGCGGACCGTTTCGGGGCGGGAGGTCGGCGAACTGCTGCGGCTCACCCGTGACGAGGCGGGGACGGTGGTCCGGATGCACTGGGCCACGTACCGGATCACCCGGACGCAGGAAACCTTCGACGGCGTCACCGTCAGCGAGCCGTGACCTCCGGCGGTCAGGGCGTACGGGGCGTTCGGCATGGTTCTAATGTCCGCTTTGCTGCTGATCGACTGAGCTCGCCGCGCTGGTCGATCAAGGACCTTCGCGTCGATCAAGGGCCCGTTCACACGAGTTGATCTCCACCCGTGTGAAAATGACCTTGATCGGCGAGGGGAGCGGGCCCGAGGACGGGGTACAGGACCAGGGTGCGGGCGCGCGGAAATGGACGCGGTGCGCCCGGCGTTGAGCCGATACGATGGAACAATCGTCCGCTCGCCGCGCACAGCGCGCGGCACCGAGATCGAGAGCAGGTGGCGTAGGCCCACGGGCCGACCTATGACCGGCACTCCTCCTCCCGGCCCCGCCCGGGTGCAGACCAGGATCACGGTTCCTGATCCGCAGATCATGGTTAACCTCCTTGGCGCAGGTGACGAGATCCTGCGGCTGGTCGAGCGATCGGTCGACAGTGACGTCCACGTGCGCGGCAACGAGATCACCATCACCGGCGCTCCCGCGGACAACGCGGTCGCAGAGCGCCTCTTCAGTGAGCTGCTCGAGCTGATTGAGAAGGGCGAAACACTGACCACCGACGCCGTCCGGCGAACCGTCGGGATGCTCGAGCAGGGCACCACCGAGCGGCCCGCCGATGTCCTCACCCTCAACATCCTGTCCCGGCGCGGGCGGACCATCCGTCCCAAGACGCTGGGTCAGAAGCGCTACGTCGACGCGATCGACGCCCACACCATCGTCTTCGGCATCGGCCCCGCGGGCACCGGTAAGACCTACCTCGCCATGGCGAAGGCCGTCCAGGCCCTGCAGGCCAAGCAGATCAGCCGGATCATCCTGACCCGGCCGGCGGTCGAGGCGGGGGAGCGGCTGGGCTTCCTGCCCGGCACCCTCTACGAGAAGATCGACCCTTACCTGCGTCCGCTCTACGACGCCCTGCACGACATGCTCGACCCCGACTCCATCCCCAAGCTGATGGCGGCCGGCACGATCGAGGTGGCCCCGCTGGCGTACATGCGTGGACGCACGCTCAACGACGCGTTCATCATCCTCGACGAGGCGCAGAACACTACGCCCGAGCAGATGAAGATGTTCCTGACCCGGCTCGGCTTCAATTCCCGGATCGTCGTCACGGGTGACATCACCCAGGTCGACCTGCCCGGGGGCACCACCAGCGGGCTGAGGATCGTCCGGGACATCCTCGCGGGTGTCGAGGACGTCCATTTCGCGGAGCTGGGCAGCTCGGATGTCGTGCGGCACAGGCTCGTCAGCGAAATCGTCGACGCGTACGCCCGCTACGACGCCGAGCGTGAGGCCGAACAGGGCCAGGGCGTCCACGCCGTGCCGGGCCGGACCGCTCAGGGCGGCCGCGCCAACCGGCGCCGATAACCAACCGGGGGATTTAGTTGTCCATCGAGATCGCCAACGAGTCCGGGCTCGACGTCGACACCGACGCCGTGCTCGCCGTGGCCCGCCACGCGCTCGGCGAGATGGGGGTCAACCCCCTCGCCGAGCTCTCCATCCTGCTGGTGGACGTGGAATACATGACGGAGCTCAACCACCGCTGGATGGGCGGTGAAGGCCCGACCGACGTGCTCGCGTTCCCCATGGACGAGGGGAGCGTCGACCACGGGCCCGGCGAGGTGAGCTCGGGCGAGCCCGGCCTGCTCGGCGACATCGTGCTCTGCCCGGAGGTCGCCGCGAAGCAGGCGGCCACCGCCGGGCACACCCCCGCGGACGAGCTGCACCTGCTGACCGTGCACGGCGTCCTGCACCTGCTCGGCTACGACCACGCCGAGCCCGATGAGGAGCGCGAGATGTTCGCGTTGCAGGCCCGGCTGCTCACCAGCTGGCGGGCTGCGCAGACACAGTGACCGGGGAATTCGCGGCGACGCCGCTCGCCGCCGTCGATGTGGCGTCCGGCCTGCCCGACCTGCAGCTGCTCGTCTTCGCCGCGGGGCTGGTCGTGCTGGCCGGCATCGTCGCGATGACCGACGCCGCGCTGGTCGCGGTCTCGCCGGCCCGCGCCGCCGAGTTGGCCCGCGACGGGGTCCGCGGGGCGAGGCCGCTGCAGATCGTCGCCTCCGACGTCGTCCGCCATCTCAACCTGCTGCTGCTGCTGCGACTGCTCTGCGAGCTGACCGCGACGACGCTGGTGGCGCTGGTCGCCGTCGACACCTTCGGCGCCGGCTGGACGGCCGCCCTGGTCACCGCCACCGCGATGACCGTGGTCAGCTTCGTCGTGGTCGGGGTCGCGCCGCGTACGCTCGGCCGCCAGCACGCCTACGCCGTCGGCCGGATCACCGCGCCGCTCGTGCGCGGGCTGGGCCGGGCGCTCAATCCGCTGGCCTCGCTGCTGATCCTGATCGGCAACGCGGTCACACCGGGTCGCGGCTTCCGCGAGGGCCCGTTCGCCACCCAGATCGAACTGCGTGAGCTGGTCGACCTGGCTGAGCAGCGCGGCGTGGTGGAGCACGGCGAACGGCAGATGATCCACTCCGTCTTCGCGCTCGGTAACACCATCGCGCGTGAGGTGATGGTGCCGCGCACCGAGATGGTCTGGATCGAGTCGGACAAGACGCTGCGCCAGGCGCTCGGCCTGTTCCTGCGGTCCGGCTTCTCCCGCATCCCGGTCATCGGGGAGAACGTCGACGACGTGCTCGGCATCGTCTACCTCAAGGACGTGATCCGGCGCCTGCAGGGGGGAGACCCCGCGGCCAACGCCCTGCCGGTCGTCCAGTTGATGCGTGAGGCGATCTTCGTCCCGGAGTCGAAGCCCGTGGACGACCTGCTCTCCGAGATGCAGGCCGCCCGCACCCACCTGGTGATCGTCGTGGACGAGTACGGCGGCACCGGCGGCCTGGTCACGATCGAGGACATCCTCGAGGAGATCGTCGGCGAGATCACCGACGAATACGACGTGGAGCGCCCGCCCGTGGAACGGCTCGACGACGGGGCGGTACGCGTCACCGCCCGGCTGCCGGTCGAAGATCTCGGTGAGCTGTTCGACGTCGAGTTGCCCACCGATGAGGTGGAGACCGTGGGCGGGCTGCTGGCCCAGGCCCTGGGCCGGGTGCCGATCCCCGGCGCGACCGCTACGGTAGGCGGGTTGCGACTCGTCGCCGAGGGCACCACCGGCCGGCGTAACCGCGTCGATTCGCTCCTGGTGCGCCGCAGCACCGCCGAGGACGGGTCCGACGACGAGATGTCGGACGGCTCGGCCCCGGGTGACGTGTCCGGTCCGCGCGCATACCAGAGCTGGTCAGAGGAGAGGCAACCCGCTGATGCCTGAGTCATCCACCGCACCCGTCGGGTCGTCGGCCGCGCCGGTGCCCGCCGAGTTGAGCGCCGAGGACGCCAAGCTGGTGACGCTGGCGCGGGGCGCCCGCGCCCGGATCGGGGCGATCGAGGGGGCCGCGGTCCGCGACCAGGACGGGCGGACGTACGCGGCGGCGAGCGTCTCGCTTCCGTCGCTGACGCTCACGGCGCTGCAGCTTGCGGTGGCGTCCGCAGTCGCCGCCGGCGCCACCCGGCTGGAGGGCGCGGCCGTGGTCACCGAGGCCTCCACGCTCGACGGCGCCGGTCACACCGCGGTCCGCGATCTGGCCGCCGACGTCCCCGTCCACGTCGCCGCCCCGGACGGCACTCTGCTCGGTACGGTGGTGGAGTGAGCGCGCGCGGCGAGCGCAACGCCCCGGTCACGGCTCCCGCGCGGCAGGACGCCCCGACGTACCGGGCGGGTTTCGCCTGTTTCGTCGGACGACCCAACGCGGGCAAGTCGACGCTGACCAACGCGATCATCGGCCAGAAGATCGCGATCACCTCGAACAAGCCGCAGACGACCCGGCACATCATCCGCGCCGTCCTGCACCGCCCGGATGGGCAGCTCGTCCTCGTCGACACGCCCGGACTGCACCGACCGCGGACCCTGCTCGGTGAACGTCTCAACGATCTCGTCCGGCAGACGTGGAGCGAGACCGACGTCGTCGGCCTCTGCATCCCGGCTGACGAGCCGATCGGTCGCGGCGACCGTTTCATCACCGGCGAGATGGCCGAGCTGAAGGCGACCGTGCTGGCCGTGGTCACCAAGACGGACCTGGTCGACCGCAAGCGCCTGGCCGAGCAGTTGCTCGCGGTGAGCGAGCTCGGTGACTTCGCCGAGATCGTGCCGGTCAGCGCCGTCTCCGGTCACCAGGTCGACACCCTGGTCGAGGTGATGACGCGCTACCTGCCGCCCTCGCCGCAGCTCTACCCCGACCACATGCTCACGGAAGAGCCGGAGCAGGTGCTGATCGCGGAGTTGATCCGGGAGGCGGCGCTGGAGGGGGTCCGCGACGAGCTGCCGCACTCCATCGCGGTGGTGGTCGAGGAGATGCAGCAGGAGGGCTCGGTCACCAAGATCTACGCGGACCTCTATGTCGAGCGCCCGAGTCAGAAGGCGATCGTCATCGGGGCGAAGGCCAGCCGGCTCAAGTACGTGGGCACCCGGTCCCGGCAGGAGATCGAGACGTTGCTGGGCAGGCGGGTCTATCTCGACCTGCACGTACGGGTCGCCAAGGACTGGCAACGCGATCCGAAGCAGCTTCGCAAGCTCGGCTTCTGACACCCGCAACCGGAGGCGGTCATCGTGGAACGGGTTCTCATCACGGGTGCCGGTGGCCGCATCGGTCAGATGCTCCGCCCCCGCCTGGCCGCTCCCGGCCGGACGCTGCGCCTGCTCGACCGGGTGGCGCAACCGCCGGCCGAGCCCGGTGAGGCGGTCGAGGTGGTCGCCGCGGACCTCTCCGACGTCGACGCGGTGCGGCAGGCGTGCACCGGCGTCGACGCGGTGGTCCATCTGGCGGCGCTGAAGACCGAGGACACCTGGGAGAACATCCTGCGGGTCAACGTGGACGGCACCCGTACGCTGCTCGATGCCGCGCGGGTCGCGGGCGTGCGCCGCGTTTTGCTGGCCTCGTCCATCCACGCCGCGGGCTTCTACCGCCGCGAGGGGACGACGCCGGAGCCCGCCGGGGTGCCCGCCCCGAGCGGACCCGACGGCGTGCCGTCGGACTCGCCGCCCCGGCCGGACAGCTACTACGGGTGGAGCAAGGCGGCGGTCGAAGGGCTGGGCAGTCTCTACGCCGACCGGTTCGGCATGACCGTCTTCGCGCTCCGGATCGGGGCGTGCTTCCCCGAGCCGCCCGGTGAATGGGCATTGGACTCGTGGCTCTCCCCGGACGACTGCGGGCGCCTGATCTCGGCGTGCCTCACCGCCGACGCCACCGGCTTTCGCGTGCTCTGGGGCGTCAGCCGCAACACGAGGCGATGGTGGTCGCTGGCGGAGGGTGCGGAGATCGGGTACGACCCGCAGGACGACGCGGAGAAATACGCCGATGTGGTACCCCCCGCGACGGGTCAGCGGGCGACCGCGATGGGCCTGCTCGGGCACACCTTCTGCGTGACCCCGCTCGGCGTACCTCGATAGCCGCGCCTTTGCCGATGTGGGCTTTTTCACCCGTCCGGTTACGGGTGGAGCGTTCCTTCCTGCACCCACCTGGGTAGAGCGTCAGGTGTCCCCGAGGCCAACCTGAGATGCCACTCCCAGGTTCGTGCGATACGTATGAGTTGATGCGAAACAGATACCTGGATCTGCTGCGCTTTCTGGCAATCATCCGAGTTGTCGTCTATCACGCCACGGGCTGGGCCTTCCTGACCCTGGCGTTCCCGGCGATGTCCGTGATGTTCGCCCTCGCCGGATCCCTGATGGCCGCCTCGTTGGACCGGTCCGGTCCCGCGGCGGTGGGCCGTCGACTGCGTCGGTTGCTGCCATCGCTCTGGATGCTCGCGGCGGTCTTCGTGCCGGCCATGCTGGTCACCGGCCTCGCCGTGAACTGGCGGCTGGTCTTCTGGGCGCTTCCCCTCTCCGATCCGCCGAGCAACGGCTGGGGAGCGCTGGCGCTCAGCACGATCTGGTATCTGCGCGACTATCTATGGTTCGTGCTGTTGTCGCCGCTGGCCCTGCCGCTGTTCCGGCGGTTCCCGGTGCCCACCGTCATCGCCCCGTACGTGTTGCTGGTGGCCGTCGAGTTCGGTCTGCTGCCGGCGAACGAGGTGGTGCAGGACATCGGCCTGTACTTCGGTGCCTGGCTGCTCGGCTTCGCCCACCACGACGGGATGCTCCGGCGGATGCCGCGCCGGGTGCTGGTCGCCCTCTCGACCGCCCTCAGCGGGCTCGGCGCGGCCTGGATCCTCACCCACCCCGGACCCCGCGGCTTCGACATCAACGACATCCGCCTGGGCAATGCCCTCTGGTCGATCGGCTTCGTCCTGATCCTGCTCGGTCTGGCCCCCGCGCGTGCCGCATGGATCGACCGGAACGCGCTGGTCAGCCGGGCCGTCACCGTGCTCAACCAGCGGGCGCTGACCATCTATCTGTGGCACATGCCGATCCTGCTCGGCATCATCACGGTCACCGTCCGGCTCGGCTGGGGCGCACTGACCCCGTCGGGGATCGCGCTGCGACTGACCGGCCTGGCGGTGCTTCTCGCCCTCGCCGTGGCGTTGTTCGGGTGGGTCGAGGATCTCGCCGCGCAACGCCGGCTCGCCGTGGTGCCGGGGCCCCGCCGCGCGGCCGACGCTCCGTTGGTGACCGCCGACGCGGCCGTCACCCCGGGCAGGGTGACCGCCGGGGCGGGCGCACGGGCGCGTCCGGACGACCCGGCGCTCCGGCCCACCGACGCCCCGGTGGTGGCCGGGCCCCGAGCGACCGTCAGCGGCGCTTCACCGTGATGTCGCCGCTCCCCGTTTCCAGGTCCAGCGCCGACGACGCCCCAGGGTCGTCGCTCACCTCGAGGTTCTTGCTCCCGGAGCCGGTGCTGGCGGCGATTCGATAACCGCCGTCCGGCACGGTCAGGTCGATCGACCCGCTCGACGCGCGCGCCCGCACGGCAGCCGGGGTGGCCAGCGCAAGGGTGATGTCGCCGGAGCCGGTCTCCGCCTCGACCCGGCCGCGACCGAGGCCGCGTCCGTCGATCGAGCCCGAACCCGTGTGCGCGGAGACCGCGGCCGCGGCGTCGACCAACTCGATGTCGCCGGAGCCGGTCTCCGCGGTCACCGTGCCGAACGCGCGGGTCACGGTGATCGAGCCGGACCCGACCTTCACCTCCACCGCGGATACGTCCGTGAGATCCAGGTCGCCCGAGCCGTTCTCGCCGCGTACCGCGACCCCCTGCGGGGCGAGGATGTCGTACGAGACGCTGCACCGGCGTCCGCAGTCGGTATCCACCGCCAGCACCGTGCCGTCGATGCGGTAGGTCGCACCGGGCTCGCCGCCCTGGTAGCGCACCACCCGCTTGATCTGCACGGTCGAGACCGGGCCGGTCCGGACAACGATGTTCCCGCTGCCGGGGGCGATGGTGATTTCAGTGATCTTGACGGCCTCGGTGCGGCTGAAGTCGAGCCGCCGTTCGGCGAGGGCGCCGCAGCCGGCCAGCGAGAGGAGAGCGGTGGCCCCCGCTGCGGCCGTGACGGTCCGGGAGTAACGCATGCGACGGACGTTACGGGCGGCCGACCGACGGCGGAATCCGGCACGCCCACGAGCTGTCCCGGAAACGACCCTGAGATCCGGGTCGGGGTTCCCCATGTGCCGGGCGCGGATCATCGGCGGACGGGCCGGGGCAGAATGGCGGGGTGCCCGGATACCGCCGCCAGCTCTACCGCGACGACGCAGTGGTTCTGCGCGTGCAGAAACTGGGCGAATCAGACCGCATCATCACGCTGCTGACCCGCCGGCACGGTCGCCTCCGCGCGGTCGCCCGCGGGGTACGGCGCACCACCTCGCGGTTCGGCGCCCGGTTGGAGCCCTTCGGTCACGTCGACGTGCAGCTGGCCGGCGACCCCGAGGGGCACGGCACGTCCCTCCAGTCGGTGAGCCAGGTCGAGGGCATCAACCTCTACGGCAAGCGGTTTCTCGCCGACTACCCGCGGTACACGGCGGCGAGCGCGATCGCCGAGACCGCCGAACGGCTCACCCCCGTCGAACGCGAGCCGTCGCTGCGGCTCTTCCTGCTCACCATCGGCGCGCTGCGGGCGCTCGCCGACGGGGAACACGCCACCACCCTGGTGCTCGACGCCTACCTGCTGCGCGGCATGACCTTCGCCGGCTGGGCCCCGGCACTGGCCGCCTGCGCCGTGTGCGGCACTCCCGGACAGCACCGCGCGTTCTCCGTACCGGCCGGAGGTTGTGTCTGCCCCGACTGTCGACCGCCCGGCGCCGCCCACCCGGCGCCCGCCACCCTCGACCTGATGTCCGCCCTCACCTCCGGTGACTGGCGGGTGGCGGACGCGGCCGAGACGGCCACGCGCCGGGAGTGCAGCGGCCTGGTCGCGGCGCACCTGCAGTGGCATTTGGAACGCGGGTTACGCTCGCTGCCGCTGGTCGACCGGAACCCAGGAGAGCGCTCTTGATCAAGTCCATGAGCCGCCGCGGCGCGCCGCGTCGGCCCACGCCACCCACCCCGCACCCGTCCGGGGCCCGACCCCCGGCGCTCCCCGCCGACAGTCTGCCCCGGCACGTGGCCGTGGTGATGGACGGCAACGGGCGGTGGGCCAAGGAGCGCGGCCTGCCCCGAACGAAGGGGCATGAGCAGGGTGAGTTCTCCCTCTTCGACACGATCGAGGGTGCGATCGAGCTCGGCGTCCCCTACCTCTCCGCGTACGCCTTCTCCACCGAGAACTGGCGGCGCTCGCCGGACGAGGTGCGCTTCCTGATGGGGTTCAACCGCGACGTGATCCGCCGTCGCCGGGACCAGCTCGTCGACCTGGGCGTACGGGTGGTCTGGTCGGGCCGCGCCGGACGGCTCTGGAAGAGCGTGATCTCCGAACTCCAGACCGCGGAGGAGATGTCGCGGGGCAACTCGACGATGACCCTGCAGTTCTGCGTCAACTATGGCGGGCAGGCCGAGATCGCCGACGCGGCCGCCGCGATCGCGCGGGACGTGGCGGCCGGCAAGGTGGACCCGGACAAGGTCAACGAGAAGCTGATCTCGCGCTACCTCTACCACCCCGAGGTGCCCGAGGTCGATCTCTTCCTGCGCCCCTCCGGCGAGCAGCGCACCTCCAACTTCCTGCTCTGGCAGTCGGCGTACGCGGAACTGATCTTCATGGACACGCTCTGGCCGGACTTCGACCGCCGGCACCTCTGGTACGCCTGCGAGCTCTACGCCCAACGCGACCGCCGATTCGGTGGCGCCATCCCGAACCCGGTCCCACCGCCTCCGGCCGGGGGCTGAGCGCAGGGCAACCCGGCCTGCGGAGGCTCAGGGGGCGGCGGCGCCAGCGAGGACGTCCACCACCGCGTCGACCTCGCTCAGATCGTCGAAGACGAGATGCGCCCCCGCCGCCGCCAGCTCAGCCGCGCTCGTGTCGCCGGTCGCCACCCCGATCGCCGTCACGCCGTTGGCGAGGGCGCCCGCCACGTCGTGCACGGTGTCACCGATCACGACAACCTCCGCGTCCGCGAAGCGGCCGTGCCCTCGCTCGGCCAGCATCCGGCAGCGCCGCACCAGGTCGGCCCGGACCAGGTCCTCCCGGCCGTACCCGCCGATCTCGAAGTCGACCGCCGCATGCAGGTCGAAGGCGGTGAGCTTGGCTAACGCCACCGGGGCGATGTTGCCGGTGACCAGCGTCTGTACGACGTGGGGGCGTGCGGCGAGCGCGGTGAGCACCTGCGGCACGCCGGGCAGCACCCGGCCCACGTCGCGGAGCAGGTGCCGGCGGGCGTGGAACTCGTCGGCGTAGACCTGGAAGAACGTCTCCAGGTGCGGCGTGCAGTCGGCGATGCCGTGCAGGGCGAACGCCTCCGCCGCGATGTCCCGGTCGGTGCGCCCGCCCGGATACGGCATCTGCCGCCAGGCGACGCCGGTGACCTTGGTGAACGCCTCGGCGTACGCCAGTTTGGCGACGCCGCCGGTGTGGACCAGCGTCCAGTCGATGTCCCACATCAACAGCCGCCGGGCCGGGGTGTTCACGCGTCGGCCAATCGTGCCTCGAGGTCCACGACTTTGCTGGTCAGACCGTCGGTGACACCCGGCCGGATGTCGGCCTTCAGTACCACGCTGACCCGCGGCGCGTGCGCGGCCACGACGTCGACCGCCCGTTTGACCACCGCCATCACCTCGTCCCACTCGCCCTCGACGAGGGTGAACATGGCATCGGTCTGGTTGGGCAGCCCGGACTCGCGGACGACCCGGACGGCCTCGGCGACCAGGTCACCGACGGACTCGCCCACCCCGAGCGGGGTGATGGAGAAAGCGATCAGCATGACCCGATCCTTGCACTCGGCGAAAACCGGATGTGGTCGCTGGCGTTCTCCGCTACCGTCGTGCGCATGCGTTACTGACGCCCATTCCGTAGACCGTGCCGACCCGCTGCGCTGTGCGCGCGGGCCGTGAGCACGCCGGGCGTCTCTTCTTCCTGCCGTTCCTGGCACCACCGTTCGGTGGCTGGACGTCCGGCATCCCCCTTTCCAGCGCGACCGCCTGCGAGAGCGCGGCATTTCCAGGACAAGGAGGCACCGTATGGCTGCCAAGCGGCACAGCGAAAGCGCCCGCCGGAACGTGGACGCGGGGTTCGCGGTCCACCCCGGCAAGGACGAGATCGAGGGACTGACACCGGGCAAGCCGGTGCGGCTGCCCGCCGTCGCTGACGGCGGCGGCGTGACCGACGCGTGGCAGGCCCCACCGAAGGCCGCGCCGGGATGGCGTGGCACCGATCGGGGCGGGAGCGGCCGGCGTGCACAGGGGGCGCCGCAGGCGCGTCGCTACGCGTTCCGTCGCAGCTGACGGACCGCGCCCCGACCAGGGGTTTCGGGTACGTCCGTAGTCGCTGGAGCGACCACAGACGTACCCGACCTCGTCCGTCGATCAAGGAGTTGCGCGTCGATCAAGGACGTATTCACATGATTGGAGATCAAACCGTGCGCATACGCCCTTGATCGACGAGGCGGACGGGGCGGACGGGGCAGGCGGGGCGGGGCGGGGCAGGGGGGGTTAGTGGCCGGCGCAGCAGGGGGTGGGATTCGGCATCTCGAACGGCGCGATGCGGCCCGGGCGCAACGGCGTCGCGATCAGCGTCAGCTCGCCGTTCCTCCACTGTGGGCGGACGAAATCGCCGGTCTCGATCGCCGTCTCCGGCGCCGCGCGGGCCCCGCCGAGCAGGACCACCTGGTCGATTGCGGTCCGTTCGAGCAGTTCGTCGACACGCACCGTGCCGACCAGGTGTTCGATCCCGGGATAGAGCACCGCGCGGCCGGAGCGGCGGGCCCGGTGTTCGTGGACGGCGAGCGCCGTCCCCTCCCGCAACTCCGGCAGGCCCGGCGGAAGCGGCACCGGGGAGGAGACCGACAGGCTGATCGCCACGTGTGGCCGGGGGGTGCGGACAAGATGCGTGCAGGCCACGAGCCCCGGGAGGCCGAGCGGCCGCACGTTCTCGCGCAGCCAGTGCTCGGCCTCCCGGTCCGTCCCGTGACCGAGACTGATACCCAGGTACATCAGACCGGCAGGATCCAGATCGGGTTCGCGTAGAACCAGAGGTCCTTCCACGGGTCGGCGTCGCCGACCACGTCCATCGCCGGGCCGACCGGGTCGACGCCCGCGCCCAGCAGGCCTGCGGTAGTGCGGTTGCCGTCGGTGCCGCGGACGCGGACGTAGAAGGGCTTGTCGACCTTGCCGAACGAGTAGCTGAACGAGACCTTCGACGAGCCGCGCGCGACCTCGAAGGACTTGACCACCTTCGTGTTCGGGGCGGTGAAGCTGTCCGGGTCGGAGACCGGCCCGCTCACTGCGCCCGCGATCACGTCGACGCGGGCGAGCACCGGCACGAACTGCGCCCAGTTGGGGGTGGTGGCGAGGTCGACGTCGATGGTGAGCTCGACGGACTGGCCGCGGCGGACCCGCATGACACCGCCGAGCGGCGTGCCGGAGTTCGCGCGCCGGTCGCCCGCGACCCGGGTTCGGACGTCGAGGCCCCTGATCAGGCCGCCGTGGTCGACCCAGACCCGCCCCGCGCGGAGCCCGTCCATCACGGCGCGGTATGCGAACGATGTGGCGCCGACGTGGGTACGGCTGTAGTAGCCCGGCCAGAAGTCACCGGCCGTGGTGAGGACCTGGCCGCCGTGTACGGGGTCGTTGTACCTCCCGTTCGCGTTGAAGTCGCTGCCCGGCCCGCGGGTGGCGGAGTCGAGGTAGATGGTGTGCGAGTCGGAGTTGGCCGTCACCCACCAGGCGCGCCCCTCCGCGAGCAGGCTGTCCCAGAGGCCGCCGACCGTGGAGGTCATCCAGTCGAAGCCGCCCCAGGTGCGGTAGCTCTCCAGCGGGTAGCCGGGGAAGGACGCGGCGGACGGGCTCCCCTCGTAGTAGCCGCGGCCACCGCCGGCGCCGTGCGGCTTGGTGATGCCGGCGGCCTGGTGGCCGGGTGCGCCCTCCATGCCGACCGCGACGCTCGGGTCGGCGTCGCGCCAGGCCCGGATCTCGTGAGGGGAGTCGACGCCGCGTCGCGACGGGTGGTTGGCGAGGAAGAGCGCGCCGTCGACGCGCCGCTTGCGGACGGCCTCGCCGAGGAACTTGATGCCGGCGATGGCGAGCGCCTCGTTGGTGGCGCCGGGATCGCTCGCCTTCCTGACCGTACCGTCGTAGGCGTTCTCGAACTCCTTGAGGACGGCCACCTCGTGCTGCCCGGGGTGGACGAAGACGGTGCCGTGCTCGGCGGCCGGGATGTTCCACTCCAGTCCCTGGAAGACCAGCAGGTCGCGCAGTTCGGAGCGGGCCGCCCGGATGTCGGGGTTCACCTTCTCCACGCCGATCTTCGCGTGCGCGTCGGTGCCGTGGTCGGTGACGACCATCCAGTCCAGGCCGTACGCCCGGGCGTGCTGCGCCTGGTCGAGCACCCGGTACATGCCGTCCGGGCTGTACTGCGTGTGGATGTGGTGGTCGCCGGCAAGCCACTGGAAACCGCCGGTGCGCTCCCGGTCGCCGCCCGGCCCTTGCTGGTGGTCGGCCTGCTGGGCGTGGGCGGCGTGCGGTGCGGCGAGCACGGTGGCGGCCGCGCCGGCGCCGAGGAGGCCGGCGTTGCGCAGGAAGCCGCGGCGGGAGAGGTCCGACGGCGCCAGTTCACCGTCGGGCACGGACAGATCAAGAGCGGGGGGTACGTCAGCGCCGGTGGCGTGGTCGTGATCATGGTGGTGATGGTGGCCGTGGCCCATGGGTCGCTCCATGATGGCGGGAGTTCAGGTGCCTTCAATGTGGCGCAACATCAAGAACGGGAGGTGACCTGCTCACAGCCCCTGTGCGAACATGCGGCTGCCGCTACGGGTGGCGGAGATCAGCTGATCAGCGGTCGGAACGTGCCGAGCACGATGCTCACCGTCAACGCGAGCGCCGCCAGCGCGACGGCCCCGGCGACCAACGCCGCGTCGGCGGCGGTGAAGCGCTGCTGGCGGGCGAGCGTACGCGGGGTGCCGGCGTCGAAGCCGCGGGCATCCATCGCGGTGGCGAGCCGGGTGCCGCGCCGGATCGCCCCGACCAGCAGCGCGAACGCGGTGGAGGCGAAGATTCGCAGCCGGGCCAGCGGGTTCCGCCCCGCGTCCACGCCGCGGGCCCGCCGCGCCATCGAGAGCATCTGCCACTCGACCGACAGGAGCGGCAGCAGCCGGAACGCGGCGAGCGCGCCGATCGCGAAGCGCGGCGACGCCTTGGCGTTCTGGATCAGTGCGTCGGCCAGGTCGGTCGGGTCGGTGGTCGCGAAGACCATCACGCCCGGCAGCGCCACCGCGATCACCCGCAGCGCCAGCCCCAGGGCGTCGGCCAGCACGCCGGTGGTCACCGCGACCGGCCCCACGGTGAGCAGGACGGTGCCGGTCCGCTCGGCGGCGAAGAGCACCAGGGTGACCACGATCCCGAGGGCGGATGCCAGCAGCGGCCAGGCCCGGCGGGCGAGCGTCCGGTACCGGACGCCGAAGAGCGGCAGCACGGCCAGCTCGATGGCGATCGCCACGGCGGGCGCGACCGGATCGATGGTGGCGATCAGCGTCAGCGAGAAGAGCAGCGCGGCGGCGAGCTTGGCAACCGGATTGCGCCGGGCCAGCGGGGCATTGTTGTCGGCGACGGGGGCCCCGCGCGGCAGCTCCGTCACCGCGTCACGCTCCGGTCCAGGGTCACGGTCCGGTCGGCCAGCGCGGCGACGAAGTCCGCGTCGTGGGTGACCGTGACGATGCCGTGACCGGCGTCGCGCAGCGCGGCGAGCAGCTCGACCAGCTCGATCCAGGTCCGCCGGTCCTGACCGAAGGTCGGCTCGTCCAGCACGAGCAGCCGGGGGGCGGTGGCAAGCGCCGTGGCGACGCTCAGCCGCCGCGCCTCGCCACCGGAGAGGGTGTACGGGTTGGCGCCGGCGAGCCGGTCCAGTCGTAGCCGCCCCAGCAGCTCGTCCACGATGGATCTGGTCTCCGTCTCCGATCGCCCGGTGCGGCGGGGACCGAGTGCCAGCTCGTCGAAGACGGTGCTGGTGACGAACTGGTGCTCGGGATCCTGGAAGACCGAGCCGATCCGGCGGGTCAGCGCGGGCGCCCGCCAGCGGTGCGGGGGAGTGGCCGCGTCCCGTCCGGCCAGGGTGGTCGAGGCGCTGACCCCTCCGGCGCCCGGCTTGAGCAGCCCGCCGAGCAGGAGCGCCAGCGTCGACTTGCCGGCGCCGTTCGGGCCGAGGACGGCGAGCGCCTCGTTGGCCCGTACGGTCAGGTCTGTCGGCGCCAACCGGGGCGGCAGCCCGAGCCCCTCGGCGGCGAGCAGCGGATCGCCCGGGGCGGTGCGCGCCGGCCGTGGCGTCACGGGTCGGCCGGGCACCCAGACGCCGGCGGCGGCCAGCGTCTCGCCGTGCCGGTCGAAGACCGCGTCCGGCGTGCCGTCGGCGCTGATCCCGCCGCCCGGCGCGAGGACCACCACCCGGTCGACCAGCGGGAGCGCCTCGGCGACCCGGTGCTCGACGAGGATCAGGGTGGTGTCGGGGCGGAGCGCGGTCGCGATCGCCTCGCGGACCAGGATCGCGCCCACGGGGTCGAGGTTGGCGGTCGGTTCGTCGAGCAGCAGGAGGTCCGGCCGGAGTGCGAGGGCCCCGGCCAGTGCGAGGCGTTGCTGTTCGCCGCCCGAGAGCGCGGCGGTCGGGCGGTCGCGGCCGTACGGGAAACCGACCCGGCGCAGCGCCTCGTCGACCCGTGGCCAGATCTCGTCCGCCGGGACGCCCCGGTTCTCCAGCCCGAACGCGACGTCGTCGCCGGAGCGGGCCATCACCAGCTGCGTCTCCGGGTCCTGGAAGACGATGCCGACCCGTTCGCGCGCCTTGCGCGGGTCCAGCCCGTCGATCTCGACGAGGCCCTCCTGTTCCCCGGAGTCCTCGGGGAGCAGCCCGGCGAGCGCGGCGAGCAGGGTGCTCTTGCCGGCTCCGGAGGGGCCGAGCAGCAGGACGCGTTCGCCGTGCTCGATGCGCAGGTCGGCGCCGCGTACGGCCCAGGCCTTGCGACCGGCGTGCCGCCACCCGAATCCGCGCAGCTCAACCGCGCCCACGCCGGCTCCCTTCCCTCGCGCGCCCGGTCCCATCCCCGTCGATCATGAAGTTGTCGCCCGTGCGGGCCGGTTCCCGGGCGACAACTTCATGATCGACGTGTGCATGTGGAGGTGGGGGTCAGACGGCGGCGCGGTCGCGGCCGGCGGGGAAGCGGTCCAGGACGCCGGTCTGGGCCAGCGCCCGGGTCAGTGCCCACCCGCCCATGCCGGCGATCAGCGCGGCGCTGATCACGGTGATCACGAGGTACGGGAGCCGCACGGTCGCGAAGTCGTAGGCGTAGTAGTACCGGACCTGGTCGAACATGGCGGCGGCGAGGCCGGCGAGGGCGCCGGCCAGGGTGGCGACCGGCAGCCGGAACGAGCGGTAGCCGACGGCGAGGAACGCCAGTTCGGCGCCGAGGCCCTGAGCCAGGCCCTGCATGATCACCACGGTGCCCCACTGGCTGCCGAGTAGCGCGGAGATGAGTGCGGCGAGCAGCTCGCAGTAGACCGCCGCGCCCGGCTTGCGGATCACCAGCCCGCCCAGCACGGCCGGCAGCAGCCAGACGCCGTAGATGACGGCCTGCGCCGGCGGGAAGAACGTGAACGCCGCCTCGGTGGCGGACCAGACGAAGCCCCAGGCCCAGAAGACCACGCCGAAGGCGACGGCGAGGATCGAGGCGATGACGATGTCCAGCGTGCGCCAGCGGCTGCTGGTGGGTTGACTCATTATGTTGGCTCCCAGTCCTCTATCGAACCAGGAGAAGACGCACGCCATGACCGTGATGCCTCGGTCATGGCGCGGCTGGAGAATCGACCGAACTCCCTGCGCTGGCATTACCCAGATCAGGTTCGAGGGTCTGCGGTGTCACCCGCACTCTCAGCGCTGTGCGCTCCCCTGTCGGATGTGAAGTTGTCTCGCTGACGCTAGCACCCGGGGCGCGGACGCGAACAGCCTGGTAAACCGCGCGGTGCGCCGCTTGGCCGCGGTGTCCGGGTTAAGGTGGTCTGCCCGCCCGAGTCCGTCGAGCCAAGGGGACAAGCTGTTGTGACCTCCGCCGACCCCACGGCCACCCGGCCCGGCGTCGCGGGCGACGAGATCGAATGGACGATCCCGCCCGCCGACCCCGCGGTGCCGGTCGCGGCGCCCCCCGATGACCCGGAGCCGCCGCGTCGACGGCTCTTCGGCGACCGCGTCGGATCGGTCGAGGTCCTCGCCGTCCTGCTGATCCTGCTGGTCGTCTTCCGTGCGCAGGTGGCGAGCCTGATCTCCGACCCGCGCCTGCAGACCTGGACCACCGTCTTCGTGTCGGTGATGGTGCAGGCGATGCCGTTCCTCGTCTTCGGGGTGGTGCTCTCGGCCGTCATCGCGGTCTTCGTGCCCCGGTCGTTCTGGGCGAAGGCGCTGCCGAAGCACCCCGCCCTCGCCGTGCCGGTCGCCAGCTGCGCCGGGGTGGTGCTGCCCGGCTGCGAATGCGGGTCCGTGCCGATCGCCGGATCGCTGATCCGCCGCGGGGTCACCCCCGCCGCCGCGCTGGCGTTCCTGCTGGCCGCGCCGGCGATCAACCCGATCGTGCTGACGGCGACCGCGGTCGCCTTTCCCGACAACCCCGAGATGGTGGTTGGTCGCGGGGTCGCGAGCCTGATCGTCGCGATGGTGATGGGCTGGCTGTGGCTGCGGCTCGGCCGCGCCGAGTGGATCAGACTGCCGCACCGGCCCGACCTCGACGACCTGTCTCGGGGCCGGGCATTCTGGGCGGCGGTACGGCACGACGTCATGCACGCGGGCGGCTTCCTCGTGATCGGCGCGATGGCGGCGGCCGCCATCAACGTCCTCGTTCCCGAGGTGTGGTTGCAGCGGCTCGCCGACAACCCGGTGCTGTCGGTGATCGCCCTCGCGGTGCTCGCCGTGCTGCTCTCCATCTGCTCCGAGGCCGACGCGTTCGTCGCCGCGTCGCTCTCCCAGTTCTCGCTCACCTCGCGGCTGGTCTTCCTGGTGGTCGGGCCGATGGTCGACCTGAAACTGATCTCGATGCAGGCCGGCACGTTCGGCCGTCGGTTCGCGCTGCGGTTCGCGCCGGCGACGTTCGCGATCGCGGTGCTGGTCGCCGTCGCGGTGGGAGGGGTGCTGCTGTGAACCGGCAGGCTCAGGGCGTCGTGCTGCTGCTGCTCGGCGGCGCCGTGGTCAAGGCGAGCGTCACCGACATGTACCTGCGCTACGTCAAGGAGGGGCTGCGCCCGTTCCTGATCATCGCGGGTCTGCTGCTGGTCGCCGCCGCGGTGATGACGCTCTTCTACGATCTCCGCCGCCGGCCGGCACCCGCGTCGGGCGGGACGGCCGGTGACGGTCCGGTCGACCCCGGGAGCGCCGGGGATGACCACGGGCACGACCACGGCGGTCGCGGACACCACGAGCCGCGGGTGGGTTGGCTGCTGATCCTGCCGGTGCTCGGCCTGCTGCTGGTCGCTCCACCGGCGCTCGGGTCGTACGCGGCCGGTCAGGCCGGCACCGCCCTCTCCAGCCAGCAGGTCTCCGACTATCCGCCGCTTCCCGACGGTGATCCGGCGAAGGTCAGCGTCCTGGACTACGCGTCCCGGGCGATCTTCGACAAGGGCGCCTCGCTCGGGCAGCGCCGGGTCCAGCTCACCGGCTTCGTGGCCACCGGGCCGGACGGGCAGCCGATGTTGGCGCGGATCATCCTCTCGTGCTGCGCCGCCGACGGGCGCCCCATCAAGGTGGGGCTGGACGGCAACGCGCCGGGCGGCCTCGCCCCGGACACCTGGGTCGAGGTGATCGGCGCTTACACCGACCGCACCGGCACCGACCCGGTCAACGGCGAGGGCATTCCCTACCTGAAGGTGGAGACGTGGCGGGAGATCGAGCCGCCGAAGCAGCAGTACGAGTGACCGGTGGGCCGGGTACGCTCCGGGCCATGCTGATCACCGCGCGAGGGTTGACCTTCGATGTCCGCGCGGGCGGTCCGGACGACGGCGAACCGGTCCTGCTGCTGCACGGGTTTCCGCAGCACAGCGGAGAGTGGGCGGAGGTCATCCCGGCGCTGCACGCCGCGGGACTGCGTACGTACGCAGTGGACCAGCGCGGCTACTCGCCGGGCGCCCGGCCGACGGAGGTGGCGGACTACCGGATGGCGGAGTGTGTCGCGGACGCGGTGGCTCTGCTCGACGCGCTGGGGATCGACGCGGCGCACATCGTGGGGCACGACTGGGGCGCTGTCGTGGGCTGGCAACTCGCGGCCCGTCATCCGCAGCGTGTGCGCACGCTGACCGCCGTCTCCGTGCCGCACCCCGCGGCGATGGCGCACGCCTTGGCGACCGATGCGGGGCAGCGGCGGCGTTCGGCGTACATCGGGTTGTTCCAGCAGTCGGGCAAGGCCGAACGGGTGCTGCTGGACCACGACGGCGCCGGGCTGCGTCAACTGCTGAGCGGCGTGGGGGAGGAGCGCGTCGACACGTACGTCGGGCCGATGCGCGCACCGGGCGCGCTCACCGCGGCGCTGAACTGGTACCGCGCGCTCTCCCACCGTGACCTGGAAGGGCTCGGGCCGGTGGCGGTGCCGACGACGTACGTGTGGAGCGACGGCGATCTGGCGATCGGGGAGACGGCCGCGCTGGCGTGTGCCGAGCACGTCCGCGCCGACTACCGGTTCGTGCGGCTCGCCGGGGTGACGCACTGGGTTCCCGACGAGTCGCCCGCGCCGCTCGTCGACGCGATCCTGGCCCGTGCCCGCCGGGCGCCGGCATGACCGTGCCGAGCACTCCCCGGCCGCGTACCCGGACCTCGCTCGCCGCCGAACTGCGGGAACTGGGGGTACGCCCCGGGTCGGTCCTGCTGGTCCACTCGTCGCTGCGCCCGTTGGGTTGGGTCTGTGGTGGTCCGCACGCGGTGGTGCTCGCCCTGCGTGACGCGCTCGGGCCCGACGGCACGCTGGTGGTGCCGACGCACACGCCGGACAACACCGATCCGGCCACCTGGCGAAACCCGCCCGTGCCGCACGAGTGGTGGCCGGTGATCCGCGACGAGATGCCGGGCTTCGATCCGGCGGCGACGCCGAGCCGCTGGATGGGAGTGATCGCGGAGGCGGTGCGGACCTGGCCGGGGGCGTGCCGCAGCGATCATCCGCAGGTGTCGTTCGCCGCGGTCGGACCGCGTGCCGAGGAGATTGTCGCCGGGCACGCCCGTGCCGGCATGCTCGGCGACGAGTCGCCCCTCGCGCGCCTCTACGACCTCGACGGGGACGTGCTTCTGCTCGGCGTCGGGCACGATTCGAACACCTCGCTGCACCTGGCCGAATATCGCCGACCGGAGCCTCCGCGCGAGCGGGTCGGCGCGGCGGTGCGCACGGCCGACGGCGGTCGGGAGTGGGCGTGGTGGGAGGACGTGGTGCTGGATGAGAGCGACTTCGACCTGCTCGGTGAGGACCTGGACGCGACGGGCGTCGTGCGCCGCGGCCGGGTGGGCAGCGCGGAGTGCCGGCTGATGCGGCAACGCGGGGCGGTCGACTTCGCGGTCGAATGGTTGATCGGTAACCGCTGACGATGAAGAGCGGACCGGACCCTGCCGCCGGGCCGACGGCGGCCGGGCCGACGGCGGCCGGGGAGACGGCGGCCGGGGAAACGGAGGACGGATGACGCTCAGCGCGGACGGCTATCTCGCGGTGGTCACCGAGACGGTCCACCGGGTGGCGGAGAGTCAGCGCGAGGAGGTGCGGCGCGCGGCGGAGTTGATAACGGCGGCGCTGCGCGCGGACGGCGTGGTGCACGCCTTCGGCACCGGGCATTCGGAGGCCTTCGCGATGGAGATCGCGGGTCGGGCCGGCGGCCTCGTGCCGACGAACAAGCTCGCGCTGCGCGACGTGGTGCTCTACGGCGGCGACCCGCCCACGGTCCTCGGCCCGATGCTCGAACGGGATCCGGCGGTCGCGCACCGGCTCTACGAACTCGCGCCGGTGCAGCAGCAGGATGTTTTCGTGATGGCCTCCAACTCCGGGGTGAACGGCGCGGTGGTCGAACTGGGCCTGCTGGTCAAGGAGCGGGGGCACCCGCTGATCGTGGTCACGTCGCGGGCGCACTCGGCGCAGGTGGCGTCGCGGCATCCCTCCGGGCGCAAGCTCGCCGAGTTGGCCGACGTCGTTCTGGACAACGGCGCCCCCTACGGCGACGCCACCGTGCCGCTGCCCGGTGGCGGGGCGGTCGGCGCGGTCTCGTCGATCACGGCGGCGTTGCTGGCGCAGCAGATCGTCGTGGAGGTGGTGCGCCGGCTCGTCGAGGCGGGCGAGACGCCGCCGGTCTATCTGTCGGCGAACATCCCGGACGGCGACGCGCACAACCACGCCCTGGAGGCGCGCTATTCGGGACGGATCCGGCGCGGCGCCTGAGCCCAGTTTGATCGCGGCGGCGATCGGGCAATCCGGCGCGCGTATCCGGTGTGCGCAACGGGAGGAGCGTCAATGAGCAGGGAGACCGAGAAGGAGCGTTGGCGTCGGAACTTCGCGGATCTGCTCCAGGAGTTGCGGGTGGCGCAGACCGGCGTGCAGATTCTCTTCGCGTTTCTGCTGACCCTGCCGTTCAGCAACGGCTTCCCGGACGTGACCCCGTTCCAGAAGGACGTCTACGTCGTGGCGCTGCTCGCCGCGGCGGCCGCCACCGCGATGATCATCTCGCCGGTGGCGTTCCACCGGGCGCTCTTCCGACTGGGGCGCAAACCGCAGCTGGTCCGCTTCGCGCACCGCATGGCCACCGGTGGACTCGCGTTCATGCTCATCGCGATGGTCAGCTCGGTGCTGCTGATCACCGACTTCATCCTGCCCCGGACGGTCGCGTTCGTCCTCACCGCCGCGACCGGCGTCTGGTTCCTGGTCTTCTGGGTCATCCTCCCGTTCGCCACGCGGATGACCGACGAGGACGACGGGGACGAGGAGAACGAGCGGGAGGAAGTGAATCCGCCGCCTCGCTGACGCGCCGACGGCGGGAACCGCGAACGGTAGGCATCGATGACCCTACCCCTCGGTAGTACCCGGTAGTAGCGTTGTCCGCAGACAGCGTTCGCGTAGCCGTACCCACCTCTAGGGGGTAGCCGTGACCACGACGCAGAACAGCCGGCCGGCCGAGCCCGGCTCCGACGGAGCCGGGCTGCTCCCCGCCGAGGCCGGGCAGGTCTCCGAGCAGGAGTCGCGGCAGGTCGCCGAGGCCGCGCGCGAGTCCGAATGGGGCAAGCCGAGCTTCGGCAAGGAACTCTTCCTCGGCCGCCTCCGGCTCGACCTGATCAACCCCTGGCCGACCCCCGACCCGGCGGCGACCGTCAAGGCCGACCCGTTCCTTCGCACGCTCGAGGAGTACGTCCGGTCCGGTGTGGACGGCGCGGCGATCGAGCGGGACGCGCGGATCCCCGACGAGGTCTTCCAGGGGCTGGGCCGGCTCGGCGCGTTCGGGATGAAGATCGATGAGAAGTACGGCGGCCTCGGCCTCTCCAATCTGCACTACTGCCGCGCGCTGATGCTCGCCGGCTCGGTCAGCCCGGCGATCGGCGCCCTGCTCTCCGCGCACCAGTCGATCGGGGTGCCGCAGCCGCTGAAGATGTTCGGCACCGACGAGCAGAAGCAGACGTTCCTGCCCCGGCTCGCCGCCGGAGAGGTGTCGGCGTTCCTGCTCACCGAGCCCGATGTCGGCTCCGATCCGGCCCGGCTGGCGACCATCGCCGAGCCGACGGAGGACGGCACCGGCTACCGGCTCAACGGCGTCAAGCTCTGGGCCACCAACGGCACGGTCGCCACCCTGCTCGTCGTGATGGCCCGGGTCCCGGCCACCGATGGACGGCGGGGCGGGATCACCGCCTTCGTGGTCGAGGGGGATTCGCCCGGCATCACCGTCGAGCGCCGCAACGCGTTCCTCGGCCTGCGTGGCCTGGAGAACAGCGTCACCCGGTTCCACGACGTGTTCGTGCCGCGGGAGAACGTCATCGGCGGCGAGGGGCGCGGCCTGAAGATCGCGCTGACCACGCTCAACACCGGTCGGCTGTCGCTGCCCGCGATGTGTGTCGGCGCGGGCAAGTGGTGCCTCAATGTGGCGCGCGAGTGGGCCGCTGAGCGGGTCCAGTGGGGTCGACCGGTCGGTGCGCACGAGGCGGTGGCGACGAAGCTGTCGTTCATCGCCGCGACCACGTACGGCATGGAAACCATGCTCGACCTCTGCTGCCTGCTCGCCGATGACGACCGCAACGACATCCGGATCGAGGCGGCGCTGGTCAAGCTCTACGCCAGCGAGATGGCGTGGCGGATCGCCGACGAGCTGATCCAGATCCGGGGCGGGCGCGGCTACGAGACCGCGGACTCGCTCGCCGCGCGGGGTGAGCGTCCCGCCGCCGTCGAGCAGATCCTGCGCGACCTGCGGATCAACCGGATCTTCGAGGGCTCCACCGAGATCATGCACCTGCTCATCGCCCGGGAAGCCGTCGACGCCCACCTCTCGGTGGCCGGCGACATCATCGACCCGGAGGCGGGGCTGGGGCGCAAGGCGCGGGCGGGCGCCCGCGCCGGGGCGTTCTACGCCAAGTGGTTGCCGACGCTCGCCGTCGGCCGGGGTCAGAGCCCCACGGCGTACGCGGAGTTCGGCCCGCTCGCCACCCACCTGCGCTACGCCGAGCGCGCCTCGCGCAAGCTCGCCCGGTCGACGTTCTACGCGATGTCGCGCTGGCAGGGGAAGCTGGAACGCAAGCAGGGCTTCCTGGGGCGGATCGTGGACATCGGCGCGGAGGTCTTCGCGATCTCGGCGGTCTGCGTGCGGGCGCATGCCGAGCGTCAGACCCGCCCCGAGGGCGTCGAACTCGCCGACCTCTTCTGCCGCCAGGCGCGGCTGCGCGTCGACGCGCTCTTCCGTGCCCTGTGGGAGAACACGGACTCCGTGGACGTGGCTGCCGCGAAGCGGATCCTCGACGGCCGCTACGCCTCCGTCGAGGACGGGATCGTTGCTCCGGCCGCCGACGCCGCGTGGGTGGCGGCCTGGGAGCCGGGTCCGTCATCCGTGCCGGACGTGCGACGCCGCATCCCGCCCGGTTAGCTCCCGCCACGAGCAGTATCGCGCTACTTCCGGGAACGAGTGGCCCCACGAGCGCGGGGAGGCACGACATCCCGGAAGTGGCGCGATCGTGACGTATGGCGTCACGCGCGGGACGTGGGCCGCAGGCCGAGGGCACGCAGCTCCAGCTCCGCCAGCGCGTCCACCGTGGATTCGTCGCCCCGGCGCCACGCCTCGGCCACGTCCGGGTCGATCCGGGTGAGCGTGCGCAGCGGCCGGGTCGCCAGGGCCCGCAGCGCGAGCAGGTCCCGCCCGGCGGGCGCCGAGCGCAGCGCGGCTGCCGTCGCCGCGCGCCGCATCCAGCGCACCCGCAGTGGCAGCCAGCCGAGGAGCACCACCCCGAGCGGGAAGACCAGCAGCGCCAGGGCGAGCGCGAGCGCGAGATCGCCGACCAGCGCCTGCTGATCGCGGCCCGCTTCGGCCATCGACCGTGCCGCCTCGGCCGCCTTGTTGAACGGCGCGGTCAGGTCGTCGCCGACGATCGGGACCCGCCCCACCTTGCCGCCGGCGTCCGCGAGGTTGTCGGCGAGGCCGCCACCGGCGCCCTCCAGCTTCTGACCCGGTACGGCGAGCTTCTCGATCAGGTCGTGCAGCCACATCGCGGCCCGGACCCAGGCGTAGACCCAGGCGACGACGAGTAGATCGGTGACGAGTTGGCGGGCGGCGGTCGGAAAACGGTCGGCGTAAATCTTCACGCCGCTCAGCGTGCCGCATCGAGCGCCCGCGTCAAGCCGCCGGGGAGATCAGCGGGGCCGCGGTCAGCGGGCGCAGTCAGGACAGGTGCCGAAGATTTCCAGGGTGTGGCTGACGTTGGCGTAGCCGTGCTGCGCCGCGACCCGCTCCGCCCAGCTCTCCACGGCCGGCCCCTCGACCTCGACCGTCCGGCCGCAGGAGCGGCAGACCAGGTGATGGTGGTGGCCCTGGCTGCACCGGCGGTAGAGGTGCTCACCGCCCGGTGGCCGCATCACGTCGATCTCACCGGAGTCGGCCAGCCCCTGCAGCGTGCGGTAGACGGTGGTGAGCCCGACCCGCTCACCCCGGTCGCGCAGCATGGCGTGCAACTCCTGGGCGCTGTGGAACCCCTCCACGTCGGCGAGGAGGGCACTGACCGCGCTGCGCTGCCGGGTGTTGCGGACGGCGGTGCTGTCTCCGGTCGTCATTTGGCCTCCCGGGCGTGGCTGATCGCGTCGGCCACGATGTGCGCGATGTGCTCGTCGACCAGGGCGTAGGCGATCTCCCGGCCGCGGCGGGACCCGTGCACCACCCCGGCGCCGCGCAGCACCCGCAGATGCTGGGAGACGAGTGGCTGCGCCGCGCCGAGCTTGTCGACCAGCTCGTGGACGCAGCGCTCGCCGGCCGCGAGTTCGGTGACGATCGCGACCCGGAGCGGGGCGGAGAGCGCACGCAGCAGTTCACCGGCGCCTTCGTAGCCCTCGTATCCGTTCGTGGTCGTCACCCCGTAACGGTAACCAATGCCAGCGGCGCCCCGCGCCGCCGGCGTCCGCCCGGCGATCCCGGACCCGGTCAGCGTTCGAGCACCACGTCGGGCGGTTCGAGCTCGGGGGCGGGATGGTGGGCCACCGGCACGGACCGTCGGCGCAGCGCGCGCCGGAGCGCGGCGCCGAGCGCCACCGCGAGGAACGCGGCGATGGCCAGCACGACGATGGTGGCGCCGGGCGCGGTGTTGGCCTGACCGGCGAGCCACACCCCGCAGCCGGCGGCGAGCACGCCGACCCCCATCGCGAGCGCCATCGTGCTGCGGAAGCCGCGGGTGACCTGCTGGGCGGTCGCCACCGGCACGACCATCATGGCGCTGATCAGCAGCAGCCCGACCGTGCGCATGGCGATCGTGACGGTCATCGCGGTGGTCACCGCGAGCAGCAGGTTGAGTGTGCGCACCGGCAGACCGGAGACCTTCGCGTACTCCTCGTCGTGGGAGATCGCGAAGAGCGCGGGACGCAGCAGCAGCATCGCGGCGAGCAGCGTCACCGCGAGCACCACGATCACCACCAGGTCGGCGGGGGAGGTGGTGGTCAGCGAGCCGAAGAGGTACGCCATCAGGTTGGCGTTGCTGCGGTTGGCCGACAGACCGACGAGCATGACGCCGCCGGCGATGCCGCCGTAGAAGAGCAGCGCGAGGGCGAGGTCACCGGAGGTGCGACCGCGTTCCCGGATCAGTTCGATGGTGACGGCGCCGGCGGCGGCGACCAGCATGGCGGTGAGGATGGGGGACTGGTCGAGCAGCAGTCCGACGCCGACGCCGGTCAGCGCGACATGGCCGACGCCGTCGCCGATCAGCGACATGCGGCGCTGCACGAGGTAGATCCCGAGCGCCGGTGCGGTCAGCCCGATCACGAGCGCGGCGATCAACGCGCGGATCATGAAGTCGTACTGGAAGAGGTTCATGCGCTCCACATCCGCGACGATTCCGTCGGAGCGTGCGGATGCACGTGGTCATGCCCCGGCTCCGCGTGGTGACCCGCGGGCGACGGCACCGGACCGTCGTGCGCGATCTCTCCGTGATGGACCACGACCGCCCGGCTGATCAGCGGGTGCAGCGGGCCGAGCTCATGCGCGACGAGCAGGACGGTGCCGCCCTCGGCGACGAACCCGCGCAGCGCGTCGGCGAACGCCTCCTGGCTGGCGGCGTCGACCCCCGCGGTCGGTTCGTCGAGCACCAGCAGTTCGGGCTGGCCGGCGAGCGCCCGGGCGATCAGGGTGCGCTGCTGCTGGCCTCCGGAGAGGGTGGCGACCGGGTCGCCGGCCCGGTCGGCGAGCCCCACGGCGCGCAGCGCGGCGGCCACGGCCTCCCGGTCGGCGGAGCGCGCGGGACGGAACACGCCGCGCCGGGCCAGCCGCCCGGCGGCGACGACCTCGGCGACGGTGGCCGGTACGCCGCTGCCCGCGCCGAGCCGCTGCGGCACGTAGCCGATGCGTCGCCACTGCCGGAACCGGCGTGCCGGCGTGCCGAAGAGGGTGACGGCGCCGCCGGTGAGCGGCACCAGGCCGAGGATGGCGCGGACCAGGGTGGACTTGCCGGAGCCGTTGGCGCCGAGGACGGCGACCACCTCGCCGGCCGTCACGGTGAGCGAGACGCCACGCAGCACGGGACGTCCGTCGTAGGCGGCCGTCGCATGCTCGACCTGAATGACGATGGGGCTCACGAGCAGCCCAGCGCCGGCTTGAGCGCGGCGAGGTTGGTGCGCATGACCGAAAGGTAGTCGCCGCCCGTGCCGGGCTGCAGTCCTTCGATCGGGTCCAGGACGGCGGTCTGCGCCCCCACCTCACGGGCGATGGTCTCGGCGACCTTCGGGCTCACCAGCGTCTCGAAGAAGATCGTGCTGGCCTTGTGCTCCCGTGCCTCGCTCGCCACCTCGACCAGCCGCTGCGCCGACGGCTCGTCCTCCGGAGTCAGCCCGGCGACGCTGATCTGTTCGAGCTTGTAGCGCTGCGCGAGGTAGCCGAAGGCGCTGTGGCTCGTCACCACCTCCCGGCGCTGGCAGGTCTTCAGCGACTGCTCGTACTCCCGGTCCAGTTTCTCCAGGTCGGCGCGGAGAGCGCTGGCCCGCGCCGGGAAGTCGGCGGCGTGGTCGGGGTCGGCGGCGGCGAGCCGCTCGGCGAGCTTGTCGCCGATCGCGGCGAGCCGGGTGGGGTCGAGCCAGACGTGCGGATCCTTGCCGCTCTGCTCCTCCTTGTGCCCCGGCTCACCCTCGTGCTCGTGCCCTCCCGCGCTCGCGTCGAGCAGCGGCGCGACCGTGGCGACGTCGAAGGCGTGGTTGTCGGCCTGCTGCGCCACCGCGTCGTCGACCGCCGGCTGGAAGCCCTTGAGATAGACCACCAGCTTCGCGTCGCTGATCTGGCCGACCTGCCGCGGGTTGAGCTCCAGGTCGTGCGGCTCCGCGCCGGGCTTGGCGAGGTTGGTCACCCGCACGGCGTCGCCACCGATCCGCTCGGCGACGAACTGCAGCGGGTAGAACGCGGCGACCACCGTCACCCGGTTGGGGTCGGCGTCGGCCGAGCCGGCCGAACAGGCGGCGGCGCCACCGAGGGTGAGGAGCGCGGCCGCGGTCGCGGCGAGGGTACGGCGGAGAGCGGTGCGGCTGGGCATGCCCCAACTCTCCGCGACAATGAGAATGATTGTCAAAAACGCATGGGTGCATGCGATGGGGAAACGGGTCAGAAGATCTTCATCAGCGCCGCGGTGATCAGCAGGCCCAGGACGAGCAGGCGGAGCAGCCGGGTACGGGGCGCCTGGACCGGCCACGTCGTCACCAGCAGCGCCACCAGGCCGGCGGCGAGGACCAGCAGCAACGCCCCGCCGATGATCCCGGGGGCGAAGAAGCCCGCCAGCACCAGCACCAGCGCGCCGAGGAAGACCGCCGTCGGGTTGAGCCGGGCGAGCCGGGCCAGCGGATCGTTCTGCGTAGGCTGCATCCGACAGACTCTAATGAGACACCCGGTTCTGCTGGGACACTGAGGAGGAAAGCGCGTGCTGGTGATGAACCGGTTTGTCGTGACCGAGGACGGAGCCGGCGCGTTCACCGAGCGGGCCCATGCGGCGCTCGCCGCGCTCGCTGGCCGACCCGGATACCGGCACGGCCAGCTCACCCGCTCGCTGGACGAGCCGGACCACTGGTGCCTGGTGACCGAGTGGGAGTCGGTCGGCACCTACCGCCGCGCCCTCGGGGCGTTCGACGTGAAGGTGTACGCCACCCCACTGCTCGCAGAGTCGCTGGACGAGCCGTCGGCGTACGAACCGCTCGCCAGCGCGGAACCGGGCGGCGTGGTCGCCGTGTCGACCAGCGACCGGGCCACGGATCCGAGCCGCTGAGCGGCAACCACTACCCTTGCCCTCATGACCGTTTCCGGACCGGCCGGCCCGCCGCCGCACGCCGTACCCCGCGGTCCGGATTGGGGCGCGGGCGGCCCGCCGCCGCCCGGTGTGCCCGTGCCGCCGCCGGGTGTGCCCGTGCCGCCGCCGGGGCCGGGGGTCTCCCCGCCCTTCGCCGCGCCTCCCACCGAAGGACGCACCACCCGGCTCTGGATCGGCCTCGGCGTGGCGGCCCTCGCGGTGGTGCTCTGCTGCGGCGGCGGAGGGGCGGCGCTGCTCGGCCTCGCGGTGACCGGCACGCAGGCGGTCAACGAGCGGGCGCGGGTCGTGGTCGGGGAGTACTTCGACGCCGTGGAGCAGGAGGAGTACGACAAGGCGTACGCGCTGCTCTGTGGCGACGTCCGGCGCCGCGAGTCGCCACCGGAGTTCGAACGACGGGTGGCCGCGGAGCCGCAGATCACCTCGTACACCGTCCGGGACGCCACGATCGCCAACGAGGTGATCGTGCCGGTGGACGTGACCTATGCCCGTGGCGGTGGGCGAACGGTGCGCGTCGTGCTCGCGCAGGACTCCGGGACCGGGGAGTTCGAGGTCTGCGGGGTCCGCTAGCGCTCCCGCCGTGGACCGGCGGCGCGGCCGGCGACGGCTCCCGCGTCCGGCCGGGGTAATCTGCTGGGCGTCGGCCGTCGGTGGCCGTACCGTTGTGCCTGCTGTTTCATACGTCCCCGTCCCCGCCGACCGCCAGCCGGCGTAGTGAGGAAATTCATGCCAGCCGACCGTATCGACGCCGTTGTCAGCCTCGCGAAGCGTCGCGGTTTCGTCTTCCCGTCCAGCGAGATTTACGGCGGCACCCGCTCCGCCTGGGACTACGGTCCCCTCGGCGTCGAGCTCAAGGACAACGTCCGCCGGCAGTGGTGGAAGACCATCGTCCAGCAGCGCGACGACGTCGTGGGCCTGGACTCGGCGGTGATCCTGTCCCGGGACGTCTGGGCCGCCTCCGGTCACCTGGAGGCGTTCGTCGACCCGCTGACCGAGTGCCAGTTCTGCCACAAGCGCTTCCGCGCCGACCACCTGGAAGAGGAGTTCGAGGCGCGGCACGGCCGCCCCCCGACCAGCCTCGCCGAGCTCAACTGCCCCAACTGCGGCAACAAGGGCACGTTCAGCGAGCCGCGGATGTTCAACGGCCTGATGAAGACCTACCTGGGCCCGGTCGAGAGCGAGGAGGGCCTGCACTATCTCCGTCCGGAGACCGCGCAGGGCATCTTCGTCAACTTCGCCAACGTGATGACCGCCGCCCGCAAGAAGCCGCCCTTCGGCATCGCGCAGACCGGCAAGTCGTTCCGCAACGAGATCACCCCGGGCAACTTCATCTTCCGCACGCGCGAGTTCGAGCAGATGGAGATGGAGTTCTTCGTCGAGCCCGGCTCGGACGAGCAGTGGCACGAATACTGGCTCCAGGAGCGCTGGAACTGGTACCTCGACCTGGGCCTGAGCGAGTCGAACCTGCGGTTCTTCGAGCACCCCAAGGAGAAGCTCTCGCACTACTCGAAGCGGACGGTGGACATCGAGTACCGCTTCCGGTTCGGCGGCAGCGAGTTCTCCGAGCTGGAGGGCATCGCCAACCGCACCGACTTCGACCTCTCCACGCACAGCAAGCACTCCGGGGTCGACCTCTCCTACTTCGATCAGGAGAAGGGCGAGCGCTGGGTGCCGTACGTGATCGAGCCGGCCGCCGGTCTGACCCGCGCGGTGCTGGCGTTCCTGCTCGAGGCGTACGACGAGGACCAGGCGCCCAACACCAAGGGCGGCGTCGACAAGCGCACGGTCATGCGGTTCGACCCGCGACTCGCGCCGGTCAAGGTGGCGGTGCTCCCGCTGTCGCGCAACCCCGACCTCTCCCCGAAGGCGAAGGGGCTCGCGGCCGACCTGCGCAAGCGCTGGGTGGTCGAGTTCGACGACTCCCAGGCGATCGGCCGCCGCTACCGCCGGCAGGACGAGATCGGCACGCCGTTCTGCGTGACGGTCGACTTCGAGACGCTCGAGGACAACGCGGTGACGATCCGCGACCGGGACACGATGACCCAGGAACGGGTCTCGCTGGACCAGGTCGAGCGCTACCTGATCGAGCGCCTGCCCGGCTGCTGACGTGTGACGAACGGCCCCTTCCTGCCTCGCGACGAGGCGGAGAGGGGCCGTTCTGCGCAGCTCAGGCCGGTGGCCGAGTGGGTGTTCCGCGCAGGGCCGTGGAATTCTTGACGGCGTGACCGTCACCGCCGCGCCCCCTGCCCTTCGCCCGCTCACCCTCGGACCGCACCAGGTGTGGCCGCCCGTGGTGCTCGCGCCGATGGCCGGGATCACCAACATCGCCTTCCGGAAGCTCTGCCGGGAGCAGGGGGGCGGTCTCTACGTCTGCGAGATGATCACCACTACCGCGCTCGTGGAACGGAACCCGAAGACCCGGCGCATGATCGCGTTCGACCCGGAGGAGCGCCCGCGGAGCCTGCAGCTCTACGGCATCGACCCGGACGTCACGGCCGCCGCGGTGCGGATCGTGGTCGAGGAGAACCTCGCCGACCACATCGACCTCAACTTCGGCTGCCCCGTCCCGAAGGTGACCCGCAAGGGGGGTGGGTCGGCCCTGCCGTGGCGGCGCCGGCTCTTCGCCCGCATCGTGCGGGCGGCCGTCGACGCCGCGGCGCCCGCCGGGGTGCCGGTCACGGTCAAGATGCGCAAGGGCATCGACGACGAGCATCTGACGTACGTCGACGCGGGGCTCGCCGCGCAGGACGCCGGGGTGGCCGCGGTCGCCCTGCATGGGCGTACGGCGGCGCAGCGCTATTCGGGACAGGCGGACTGGGACGCGATCGCCACGCTCAAGCAGGCGCTGGACGTGCCGGTGCTGGGCAACGGCGACATCTGGGAGGCCGACGACGCGCTGCGGATGGTCGCGCACACCGGCGCCGACGGGGTGGTCGTCGGACGCGGGTGTCTGGGGCGGCCGTGGCTCTTCGCGGACCTGGCGGCCGCGTTCAACGGGCGGTCGGAGCGGGCGCTGCCGCTGTTGGGTGAGGTGGCGACGGCGATGCGGCGCCACGCCGAGTTGCTGAGCGAGGCGTTCGGCAGCGAACGGGACGCCTGCACGGACTTCCGCAAGCACGTCGCCTGGTACCTGAAGGGCTTCCCGATCGGCAGCGAGCTGCGCCGGTCGCTCGCCATGATCACCAGCCTGGCCGAGCTCGACGACCTGCTCGGCAGGCTCGATTCCGCGGAGCCCTTCCCGACCGACACGCTCGGCCAGCCCCGCGGGCGCACGAACTCGCCGGGGAAGGTGTTCCTGCCCGACGGTTGGCTCGACAGCCGTGACGACGAGGCGGTGCCGGAGGGCGCCGAGCTCGCCGACTCCGGCGGCTGACGGTCGTCCGTGCCGCTACCAGCCCGAATGCGCACTGTTGCGCGTGGTAGCGCTCCCAGGAAACCGTACGAACGTCCCCAGCCCGGGCCACTGTGCGACTCGTCACCGAACCCTCCCGGCTAACCGTGCAGTCGCTTAGCCTTCGCCCACCAATGGCCATTGGTTCCCCTGGTACGGAAGTCCGACGATGGGGTACGGAGAGCGTACTGAACCTTCGTTCAGTGTCGACCGGCGGCGCGTGGGAGGCTCTGGTGGCAGCGGAAGCAGCGGCGAAGCACAAGTTTGTGTACGACTTCGCCGAAGGAAACAGGGATCTGCGGGATCTGCTCGGTGGTAAGGGCGCAAACCTGGCGGAGATGATAAATCTCGGCCTGCCCGTGCCGCCCGGCTTCACCATCACCACCGAGGCGTGCCAGGCATACCTGGCCACCGGAGAGCAGCCGGAAGGGCTGGCGGAACAGATCGCCGCCCACCTCGCCCGGCTGGAAGAGACGCGGGGCAAGCGGCTGGGTGACGCCGCCGACCCGCTGCTCGTCTCGGTGCGCTCCGGCGCGAAGTTCTCCATGCCCGGCATGATGGAGACGGTCCTCAACGTCGGCCTCAACGACGAGAGCGTGACCGGCCTCTCCGCCCAGGCCGGCGGCAACGACCGGTTCGCCTGGGACTCGTACCGCCGCCTCATCCAGATGTTCGGCAAGACCGTCTGCGAGGTGCCCGGCGAGGAGTTCGAGCACGCCCTCGACGGGGCCAAGCGCGCCAAGGGCACGAACAACGACCTCGACCTGGACGCCGACGACCTGCGTGCGCTGGTCGGCACGTACAAGAAGATCTTCGCCAAGCACACCGGCCGGGAGTTCCCCCAGGACCCGCGCGAGCAGCTCGACCTCGCCATCAGGGCGGTCTTCGAGTCGTGGAACGCCGACCGGGCGATCCTCTACCGGCGGCAGGAGCGGATCCCGACCGACCTCGGCACCGCCGTCAACGTCGTCGCGATGGTCTTCGGCAACCTCGGTCAGGACTCCGGCACCGGCGTCGCCTTCACCCGCGACCCGGCCAGCGGTGACCAGGGCCTCTACGGCGACTACCTGGCCAACGCGCAGGGTGAGGACGTGGTCGCCGGCATCCGCAACACCGTGCCGTTGCAGGACCTCGAGCGGCTCGACAAGCGGTCGTACGACGAACTGCTCGGCATCATGGCCACATTGGAGGGTCACTACCGCGACCTGTGCGACATCGAGTTCACCATCGAGCGCGGCAAGCTGTGGATGCTGCAGACCCGGGTGGGCAAGCGCACCGCGGCGGCGGCCTTCAAGATCGCCAGTCACCTCGTCGACGAGGGCATCATCGACCTCGATGAGGCGCTGCACCGGGTCTCCGGTGCGCAACTCGCCCAACTGATGTTCCCCCGGTTCGACCTCGCCGACTCTCCGGAGGTGCTCGCCACCGGCGTGGGCGCGTCGCCCGGCGCCGCCGTCGGCGCAGTGGTCTTCGAGGCCAAGCGCGCGGTCGAGCTCGCCAAGGAGGGGCAGGCGGTCATCCTCGTCCGGCGGGAGACCAACCCCGACGACCTGCCCGGCATGATCGCCGCGCAGGGCATCCTGACCTCGCGCGGCGGCAAGACCAGTCACGCGGCCGTGGTCGCCCGGGGCATGGGCAAGACCTGCGTCTGCGGGGCGGACTCGCTCGAGGTCGACGTGCGCGGCGGGAAGTTCACCGTGGGCGGTCATACGGTCAGCGAAGGCGACGTGATCTCCGTCGACGGCACCACCGGCCGGGTCTACCTCGGCGAGGTGCCGGTGCAGCCATCGGCGGTGGTCCAGTACTTCGAGGGGACCATGACGCCGGAGGAGACCGGCGACCCGCTCGTGGCCGCCGTACACCGGATCATGTCGCACGCCGACGAACTGCGGCGGCTGCGCGTGCGCACGAACGCCGACACCGGCGAGGACGCCGCGCGGGCACGCCGTTTCGGCGCCGAGGGCATCGGCCTCTGCCGGACCGAGCACATGTTCCTCGGCGACCGGCGCGAGTTGGTCGAGCGGCTGATCCTGGCCCGCACGAGTGAGGAGCGGGAGGCGGCGCTGGACGCGCTGCTGCCGCTGCAGCGCGCCGACTTCGTGGAGATCTTCCGCGAGATGGACGGCCTGCCGGTGACGGTGCGCCTGATCGACCCGCCGCTGCACGAGTTCCTGCCGCCGCTGGAGGAGTTGGCCGTGAACGTCGCGGTCGCGCAGGCGCGGGGCGAGGACGCGGCGAAGGACGAGGCGCTGCTCGCGGCCGTCCGTCGGATGCACGAGCAGAACCCGATGCTGGGACTGCGCGGCGTACGCCTCGGGCTGGTCATTCCGGGGCTCTTCGCAATGCAGGTACGGGCGATCGCCGAGGCCGCGGCGGAGTGCGCCGGGCGGGGCGGCGACCCGAAGCCGGAGATCATGGTGCCGCTGGTCGGCGCCGTGCAGGAGTTGGAGACGGTCCGCGCCGAGGCCGAGAAGATCATCGCGGAAGTGCAACGCGAGAAGGCCGTCGAGATCCTGATCGGCACGATGATCGAGGTGCCGCGCGCCGCGCTGACCGCCGGCCAGATCGCCGAGGCGGCCCAGTTCTTCTCCTTCGGCACCAACGACCTGACCCAGATGGGCTGGGGCTTCTCCCGCGACGACGTCGAGGGCGCCTTCTTCTGGCGGTACCTGGAGCTGGGCATCTTCGGCATCTCGCCGTTCGAGTCGATCGACCGGGAGGGCGTCGGCCGGTTGGTGCGGATCGCGGTGGACGAGGGGCGCGCCGCGCGTCCCGGCCTGAAGATCGGGGTCTGCGGCGAGCACGGTGGTGACCCGGAGTCGGTGCACTTCTTCCACGAGGTCGGGCTGGACTACGTCTCCTGCTCGCCGTTCCGCGTCCCGGTGGCCCGGCTGGAAGCCGGCCGTGCCGTGGTGGAGTCGGCGGGATCCGACAGCCGCTGACGACGCGGGGCCCGACGCGGTGAGCGTCGACGAACGACCTGTCCGTCGATCAAGGACCTATTCGTACGATCAGAAGCGTGCGGAGAAGTCCTTGATCGACGGGTCGGATCGGGTGGCGATGTCGGCTGAACGGATGCCGACGGTCGCCGCTATGGTCACGCTCCGTGCCTGAGTAACCGCTCGCGCTGCCGCTCACGCGCACGCGTCGTAACCTGGGGCGTCATCTCCTCGATCCCGTCAACGGAGGCAAGGCCCATGGCTAGCCAGTGGGAGAACCTGGTCGTCGACGCCCGTGACCCCGCGCGTCTCGCGCGGTGGTGGGCGGAGGCCCTCGGCTACCAGATCACCTACGAGAAACCCGACGAGATCGAGATCCGTCGCACCGCCGAGGAGTTGCCCGGCCTCGTCTTCGTGCCCGCGAGCGAGGCGAAGGATCTCAAGAACCGGCTCCACATCGACCTGCGCCCCTCCGACCAGGAGGCCGAGGTGGAACGTCTGGTCAACATGGGCGCGCGGCACGTCGACATCGGTCAGGGCGCGGGGGTCGGCTGGATCGTGCTGGCCGACCCGGAGGGGAACGAGTTCTGCGTCCTCAAGCAACGCGGTCCCGTCTAGCCCCTGGCTGTGCGGTGCCGGGCCGCCGCCGCGACGGCCTTGCGCAGCGCGGTCAGGAACGCGTACCCGTCCGCGTCGTCGCCGAGGCCGATCCAGACCGAACTCACGGTGCCGTGGGCGGACCACTGCGCCGTCACCGCGACCCCGAAATCGGTGATCACCGAATGCAGGGCGGTCAGCGACGGCCCGAGCGTCATGCCGGCGAGCCGCGCCGACATGACGTGGGTCCGGTGGCTGGCCTCGGTGCGGGCGACGACCAGATAGCGCGGCAGCAGGATGTCGACCCGGTGCTGCTCGCGCCCGTCGCCGACGTCGAACATGCGCGCGTTCAGGACCGGCCGCCTCACCTGCACGGACCGGGTGGCGCAGCAGGCGGTCGCGGTGTGCAACTCGCCCATGAGCTGGCCGGCGCAGTGCTCCTCGATGGCACCGCGCACCGCCGGACCAATCTCGTCCATGCCGATCGTCCGGCTGCTCCGTAGCCACACTCGCCCGGTCACGCGGCTGATTGTCCGCTCGACGACACGTCACATCAGTCGCCATCCGGACAGTCCGTCACTGTCGGTCCCGGCGGCTAGGCTCGGCCGGTGACCGAGCTGACCGATCAGACCGCGCACCACGGGCGTCCGTGGTGACGCCGCGCGCCGCGCTGACCGGGTCGCCCGACGCCGAGCGGTGGAGCCCCGAGCCGCCGAAGGACACCGGCCACAGCCGCAGCCCTTTCGAGCGCGACCGCGCGCGGGTGCTGCACTCGGCCGGGTTCCGTCGGCTCGCCGCGAAGACCCAGGTGCACACCGCCGGCGCGGTCGGGCCCACCGCCACGGACGACTTCCTGCGCACCCGGCTGACGCACTCGTTGGAGGTCGCCCAGATCGCCCGGGAGATGGGGGAACGCCTCGGGTGCGACCCGGACGTGGTCGACGTCGCCGGGCTCGCCCACGACCTTGGCCACCCGCCGTTCGGCCACAACGGCGAGACGGCGCTCGACGCGGTCGCGCAGCCGTGCGGCGGTTTCGAGGGCAACGCGCAGACGCTGCGCGTACTCACTCGGTTGGAGGCCAAGGTGCTCGGCCCGGACGGGTCGTCCGCCGGGCTCAACCTCACTCGGGCCTCGCTCGACGCGACCTGCAAGTACCCGTGGCCGCGCCGGGCCGGAGAGCGCAAGTTCGGCGTCTACGCCGACGACGGTGAGGTCTTCGCCTGGCTGCGCCGGGGCGCGCCGGAGGCCGGGCGGCGCAGCCTGGAGGCCCAGGTGATGGACTGGGCCGACGACGTCGCCTACTCGGTGCACGATGTGGAGGACGCCATCTACGGTGGCTACCTCCCGCTGCGCCGGATGCTGGACGACGCCGACGAGCGGGCCGCGCTCTGCGCCGACGTCGCGGAGAGCTACTCGGCGGAGTCCGCCGGCGATCTCGGCGCGGTGCTGCTGACCCTGCTGGGCGACCCGGCGCTGCGGCCACTGGTGGCCTATGACGGCAGCCACCGCGCGCAGGCCGCGCTCAAACGGATGACCAGCGTGCTGACGGGCCGGTTCGTCGCGGCCGCGGTGACGGCCACGCGGGAGCGGTTCGGAGAGGACCAGCTCCGCCGGTACGTCGCCGACCTGATCGTGCCGCGCGACATCCGCGCGCAGTGCGCGCTGCTCAAGGGCATGGCACTGCGCTACGTGATGCGGCGGCCGGGCGCGCGCAGCGCCTACGACCGGCAGCGGGAGCTGCTCACCGAGCTGGTGTCGGCGGTGGCGGCGGGTGCGCCCGAGGGACTCGACCCGATCTTCGCGCCGCTCTGGAAACTCGCTCCCGACGACGCGGCCCGCCTGCGGGTCGTGATCGACCAGGTCGCTTCGCTGACCGATCCCGCGGCCATGGCCTGGCACGCGCGGCTCACCCGCCGCTGACCTCGGGAGGAAGTGTTGGCCAGTGCTGTCGCTGACGCGATTTTCGCGCAACGCCGGCTCGCCGAGATCTACGACCGATTGGACGCCGACCGCTCCGACCTTGACCTCTACGCGGCGCTCGTCGACGAGTTCACGGCGCGGACCGTCCTGGACATCGGTTGCGGAACCGGCACCTTCGCCTGTCTCCTGGCGAGCCGCGGAGTGACGGTGATCGGGGTCGACCCCGCCGCCGCCTCGCTCGACGTGGCCCGCATGAAGCCCGGCGCGGACAAGGTCCAATGGCTGCACGGAGACGCCGCGTCCCTTCCCCCGCTTCAGGTGGACCTCGCGACGATGACCGCGAATGTCGCTCAGGTCTTTCTGACGGACGAGGAATGGACCTCCACACTGCGTGCCACCCGCGCTGCGCTGCGACCAGGAGGGCGGCTCGCGTTCGAGAGCCGACGGCCCGAGCGCAGGGCATGGCGCGAGTGGAACCGGGAGAAGTCATTCACCCGCGCCGTCATCCCGAACGTCGGCGGCGTCGAGACCTGGGTGGACGTGACCGACGTTCGGGGCAACCTTGTCTCTTTCCGGTGGACCTTCGTGTTCGAGAGCGACGGTGCCGTGCTGACGTCGGATTCCACGTTGTGTTTCCGTACTCGCGACGAGATCGCCGACTCGCTGGTCTCAGCTGGCTTGATCGTCGATGATGTCCGAGATGCCCCGGACCGACCGGGCCGTGAACTTGTTTTCATCGCGCGCCGACCGGCTTGACTCTCCTCGCCTGTGGATGCGGTCGGGCCGGTGCGCGAGCTGCGGTTCGATTTAGCGTCGGCTCGACGGCGAGGAGGGCGAGCACGGCGGCGGCGCGTGTGGTCGACCGCAGCGGCCTCAGTCCGGGTCACCCTCACTGCAGCTCGCCGGCGGCGTGCAGCTCGTCGAAGATGAGTTGGTCGACGGGGGAGACGCGCTCGCGATCGGCGTACGTCAGCCAGGCCAGCTCGGCGATCTCGGAGCTCGGGGCCAGCGCGCCGACGTAGTCGCCGGTGTAGCAGCTCATCCGGACGCGCACCCCGGCCGGCTGGCCGTGCGCCTGTGCCTCGAAGGTGCCGGCGGGGGTGACGGTCTCCGGCATGATCGTGACGGTCAGCTCCTCCGCGACCTCCCGGACCAGGGTCTGCACGTCGCTCTCGCCGGGCTCGCGCTTGCCGCCGGGGAGGTAGTAGACGTCCTTGCCGTGGGAGCGGGTGCTCAGGATCCGCCCGTCCTCGACCCGCAGCCACGCCACCTTGTCGATCAAGCCCTGCGTACCGGTGGGACCCGCCATGTCAGTAGGACCCCTTCGTATCAGTAGGAGCAGACTTCGAGGCGGTTGCCGTCGGGGTCGCGGAACCAGAACCAGGTGACCGGCTGATCCGGCGCGCGCTCCACCGGGCCCACCTCGACATCCCGCTCGGCCAACCAGGCGTGCGCCGCCTCGGCGTCGGCGGCGTAGAAGTTGAACCCCGACCACTCGGTCGCCGCTGGCCCGAGCAGGGTGAGTGGCGGCCCGTCCGGCGCGCGCAGCACGAAGATGTGTTCGGTGTGGAAGAGCTCCGGCCAGCCGAGCGTCTCGGTATACCAGCGGGCGGCCGCGGCGAGGTCGGTGACCTTGACGAAGACGGTGTCGACCTTGTGGAAAGGCGCGTCGGACATCTCGCCAGCCTAGCGGTGCCGGGAATCCCATCATGATTAGCTTATATAAGCCTGAGCTGATAATCTCTCCCCGTGCGCGCGTTCGACATCCTCGGCGACCCGGTCCGGCGCCGCATCCTGGAGTTGCTCGCCGACGGCGAACGGGCCGCCGGAGACGTCGGCGCGGTCGTGCAGGAAGAGTTCGGCATCAGCCAGCCGGCGGTCTCCCAGCATCTGAAGGTGCTCCGGGAGAACGGCTTCGCGCGGGTCCGCGCCGAGGGGGCGCGGCGGCTCTACGCCGTCGATCCCGAACCGCTGCGCGAGGCCGACGTGTGGTTGGAGCACTTCCGGCGCTTCTGGACGCCGCATCTGGACGCGTTGGCGACCGAGCTGGCGCGCGGCAAACGCGGGCGTCGACTCCGCGAACAGCGGGCAGCAGATTCCCCTGAAGGCGAGGAAAAATCATGACCGGCACGTTCGACCCCGTCAGCGACACCGATCGCGAACTGCGCAGCCACCACACCGGCCTCAACACGCTGCTGATCCGCCGCAGCTACGACGCCACTGCCGAGGACGTCTGGGACGCCCTGACCGACCCCGAGCGGCTGGTGCGCTGGTTCCTGCCGATCACCGGAGACCTGCGCGTCGGCGGTCGGTACAGCCTGGAGGGCAACGCCAGCGGCGAGATCGTCCGCTGCGACAAGCCGCGTGAGATCGCGGTGACGTGGGAGTTCGGCGGGGGGACCAGCGATGTCCGGCTGCTCCTGACGCCGAAGGGCGACACGACCGTCCTGGAGCTGGAGCACTCCCCGGTGCCCGCCGAGATCATCCCCAACGCCTCGCCGGAGATGTGGGGGCTGGGCGCGGGATGGGAGATGGGCCTGACCGCACTCGGCGACTACCTGGCCGGCAAGCTGCCCGAGGGCAGGGCGGCGGACTGGATCGCGAGCGCCTCGCCCGAGGACCTGATGGCCGCCGGTCAGCTCTCCGTCCGGATCAGCGACGCCTGGAGCGCGGTCATCGCCGCCAGGCAGACGCCCTAACCCACGCCGGTGTCGTCACCTCGCCGGCGATCCCCCCGAGTGGTGGGCGATTGCCACCAGATCCGCGCAGAGCAGGGCGGACCATCGACGCTCCACGCTGGACAATGGAGCCGAGATGATCTGCGGACGGTCCCCCTCGGTGAGCACCGTGAGGGCGGAGCCGTCCGGCCAGGCGAGCACCCAGCCGGCAACCCCCGGCGGCAGGTCGTCCTGGTCGGCAGGCTCGGGGTGGCGGTAGAGCGCGCAGAGCCGGGGTGCGTCGGCGAGGGCGACGACCTCGAGGTCGTCGATGGCGCAGAACTGCGGTACGGGCATTCGATGCTCCTGCGGGCGCAGTGGCGACGAGGGCGCGGGGGGCCGGGCCATCCGGTGTCGCTTCATGAGCGGGTGCCACGGACTCCGGTGAGTTGATGATCTGCTCTGGATTAGCGAGAGTCACTCAGTAGTGAACAGTTCATGGACCCGACCCACACAGTATTGCGCGCAGAGCGGGCGAGAACAAGACCGCGATGAATGTCTGTGGCGGGCCGGTCAGCGCCGATTCCCGGCGCGCAATCGGTCCAGGTACGCCGACCACGCCATCGGCGTGAAGACGAGAAGCGGCCCGGTCGGGTCCTTCGAGTCACGCACGCCAACGGCTGAACCATCCGTCGCGACCGCGACCTCGACGCAGTTGTCGTTGCCGCCATTGCTGCGGCTCGACTTGATCCAACCGTGGAACACCCGCTGAGTCATCGCGCGTTCATCTCTTTCCTGCGCGTCGTGCCGTCGCCGTGGCGGAGCCTCGTGCGGCTATCCGGTCGGCCGCCTCGGTGAGGAACGCGAGGCTCTCCCCGGCTGGCAGCGCGGCCTCGCGAAGCTGATCGTACAGCCGGAGATAAGGTTCGACCTCGCCCTGGGCGGTGAGGATCAGATCGGTGGTCTCGGTGTCGACCGCCACCACGACGGGATCGTCGTGGTCGGGGTAGGCGTAGAGCGAGAAGGGTGTTCGCGGCTGCACGTAACCGGGGAGCGCGACCTCGATCGGGAGCACCCGTACGGTCGTCCTCGCCGCGGGCTCGCCCGCCAGAGTGACCAGGTGGCGCAGCTGGGCCGCGGTCACCTCGGGCGGCGCGCCGAGTCGGCGTACCGCCAGCTCCTCCAGCACCACCTCGTAGCTGGGCCCGTCCGGTCGCCGCAGCATTCGCTGTCGCGCGCCGCGCGCCTCCACCGCCCGGCTGAGGTCGGCGGGCATCGGCTCGCCCTTGCGTACGGTCTGTTCGGCCCGCACCCGGATGTATTCCGGCAGCTGGAGCAGGCCGGGCACGACGACCGTCTGGTATTCGCGGATGGTCGCCGCGCCGGCCTCCAGATCGGCGTAGAGCTGCTGGCGGACCCCCATATCGGTGCCGTACTCCTCCCACCAGCCGCGCTCGCCGCCGTCACGGGCCACCGCGATCAGTGCGTGCCAGCGCTCGCCGGTCACGCCGAGCGCGTCGAGGAGCTTCATCACGTCCGGCACACTCGGGCGGGTGGTCGCCGTCTCCAGCCGACTGATCTTCAGTCGGTGCATCCCCACCTGCTTACCGAGCTGCTCGTGCGTCAGGCCGGCCGCCTCGCGCAGGGCGCGCAGCTCGGCCGCGAGCCGCTTGCGGCGTACCAGGGGGCTGGCCATGCCGGTCCTCCGTCACGGGGTGGGGGCAGGTGATTCTATCGATGCCCGTGCGGGCGCAGGGGGCCAACGGGAGCGCGGGCCGACGTGACGTGCGCTGCGTCCGTCAACCCCTACCAGTCATGATCGGATAGGCAGGGCAGGATGTACCCCGGAGAGAAGGGGGTGAGCGGCGGCGCATGGCTGGTCGAATCCGGGACGAGGACATCGCGCTGGTGCGTGAACGCACCTCCATCGCCGACATCATCTCCGAGAGCGTCACCCTCAAGTCGGCCGGTGGCGGCAACATGAAGGGGCTCTGCCCGTTCCACGACGAGAAGACGCCGTCGTTCACGGTCGCTCCCGGCCGAAATGTCTACTTTTGCCACGGCTGCGGAGCCGGTGGGGACGCGATCAAGTTCCTCATGGACGCCGAGCACCTGACGTTCATCGAGTCGGTCGAGCGCCTCGCCGACCGGTCCGGCATCCAGCTGCGCTACATCGAGGCCGGTCCGGCGCCCGTACGCCAGCAGCCCGGCCAGAAGCAGCGCCTGGTCGCCGCGCACGCCGCGGCCGTCGAGTTCTACACCGGCCAGCTCGGCACGGCCGGGGCGCGCCCGGCCCGCGAGTTCCTCGCCCAGCGCGGTTTCGACAAGGCCGCCGCCGAGCGCTACGGCTGCGGGTTCGCGCCGGACGCCTGGGACCCGCTCACCAAGCACCTGCGGCAGAAGGGCTTCACCAGTCAGGAGCTGATCACGGCCGGGCTGTCCCGGGAGGCGCGCTCGGGTTCGCTGATCGACCGCTTCCGTCGCCGGCTGCTCTGGCCGATCCGGGAGATCTCCGGTGACGTGATCGGCTTCGGCGCCCGCAAACTCTTCGACGATGACGACGGGCCGAAATACCTCAACACCCCCGAGACGCCGATCTACAAGAAGTCGCACGTCCTCTACGGCATCGACCAGGCCAAGCGGGAGATCGCCAAGCAGGGGCGGGCGGTGATCGTCGAGGGTTACACCGACGTAATGGCCTGCCACCTCGCCGGGGTGCCGACCGCCGTGGCGACCTGTGGCACCGCCTTCGGCGCCGACCACATCTCGGTGCTGCGCCGCCTGCTGATGGACACCGACGCGATCGCGGGGGAGGTCATCTTCACCTTCGACGGGGACGCCGCCGGCCAGAAGGCCGCGTTGCGCGCGTTCGAGGACGACCAGCGCTTCGTCGGCCGCACCTTCATCGCGGTCAGCCCCGACAACATGGACCCGTGCGACCTGCGGCTCGCCAAGGGGGACATGGCGGTCCGCGACCTGGTCGCCCGGCGGGAGCCGCTGGTCGACTTCGCGCTGCGCCAGGTGCTGGACCGTTACGACCTGGACACCGTCGACGGCCGGGTCGAGGCGATGCGCCGCGCGGCGCCGCTGGTCGCGAAGATCAAAGACCGGGAAAAGCGTCCGGAGTACGTCCGCAAGCTCGCCGGCGATCTCGGCATGGAGATCGAGCCGGTGCAGCGGGCCGTGCTCGCCGCCGCCGCGGCGCCACCCAAGGCGGGCAACACCGGGGCGACCGAGGCTCCGGCCCGGCCCGCGCCGGTCGAGTCCGACGTGGACAATCCGCAACTGATGGTCGAACGCGAGGCGCTCAAGCTCGCCCTGCAGCTGCCCGTGCTCGCCGGGCCGATGTTCGACGCGCTCGGCACCGAGGTCTACCGCCACCCGCTGCACCGCGCGATCCGCGTCGCGATCGCCGAGGCCGGCGGCGCGGCTGTCGGGGCCGGTGGCGCGGTCTGGATCGAAGCGGTTCGCGACGCCGCCGCCGACCTCGCCGCCAAGGCGCTCGTCGGCGAACTCGCCGTGGAGCCGCTGCGGCTCGACGGCGAGCCCGACCCGCGCTACGTGTCGGTGACGCTGGCCCGGCTCGAGTGGGGCGCGGTGACCGGGCGGATCCGCGACCTGAAGTCGAAGGTGCAGCGGATCAACCCGGTGGCCCACAAGGATGAGTACTTCGCCCTCTTCGGTGAGCTGCTCTCCCTCGAACAGCACGCACGGGCGCTGCGCGAGCAGGCCGCAGGAGGGTTGTAGACGTGTTCGCACTGTTCCGCCGCCGGCCGAAGTTGCCGGCCGACCGTCGTCCGGCGCTCGACCGTGAGGAGCGGGTGCTCGCCTGGGCGAGCCTCGCCGACTCCGACGCCGTTCTCGTGGTGACCAACCGGGGCCTCTGGCTGCCGGGACGGGACGCCCGACTGGGCTGGCACGACATCCACAAGGCGGTCTGGTCGGGCACCGAACTCGCGGTCACGCCGGCCGCGACGGTCGAGCAGCGTGACGGATACCGCGTCGTCGCCGACCGGGCGGTGGAGTCCTACCGGCTGCCCGACCCCGGCGAGGTGCCGGAGCATGTCCGGACCCGGGTGACCGGCTCCGTGGCGTACAGCCTGCACCACCAGTTCGACGCCGGCGGAGTGCGGGTCGTGGGGAGGCGGGTGAGCGGCGTGGACGGGCTGAGCTGGACCGTGCGCTACGACCCGGCGACCGACGGCGATTCGGCCGAGGCGCGGGAGTTGACCGCGGCGCTGGTCGCCCAGGCCCGCGGTACGGCCGACCCCACGCTGTAGCCCGCGCGCCCGCCCCCGGCGCCTCCGTGGATCAAGGGAGTCGTCGTCGATCAAGGACGTATGCACACGATCGGAGATCAAACCGTGTGCATTCGTCCTTGATCGACAGACAGAGGGAGAGAGGGACCGTCCGGGGCGGGGTCAGGTGGGGGTGCTGGCGGTGAAGACGTGGTCGCTGACCATGCGCGTGGCGCCGACGAGTCCGGCCTGGTCGCCCATCTCGGAGAGCACGATCGGCATGTCGCCGGTCGCCAGCGGCAGCGATGCGCGGTAGACCACGCCGCGGATCTCGGCGAGCAGCGCGTGCCCCATCCCGGCCAACCCGCCACCGATGACGATCATGCCCGGGTTGAAGAAGCTCACCAGGCCGGCCAGCACCTGCCCCACCCGCCGTCCGCCGTCGCGCACCATCCCGATCGCGACCGGGTCGCCGGCGGCGGCCGCGTGCGCGACGTCGACCGCGCTCAGCGTGCCGGCCTGCGCGAGCTGATCGGCCAGGTGGTCGGAGCGGCCGGTGCGGGCCGCGGCGAGGGCGTCGCGGGTGAGCGCCGCACCACCGAAGTACGCCTCCAGACAGCCGACGTTGCCGCAGACGCAGACGGGGCCGTTCGCGTCGACGGCCGTGTGCCCGATGTCGCCGGCGCAGCCGTTGGCGCCCCGGTAGACCGCGCCGCCGACGACGATGCCGGCGCCGATGCCGGCACCGATCTTGACGAAGAGGAAGTCGTCGAAGGACTTGGCGATGCCGGCGTGCTTCTCGCCGAGCGCCATGATGTTGACGTCATTGTCGACCAGGACGGGGCAGCCGAGCTCGGTGCTGAACATTTCGCGTACGGGAAAGCGGTGCCAGCCGGGCATGAAGGGCGGTGAGACCGGCACGCCCTCGCGGAAGCTGACCGGGCCGGGGATGCCGATGCCGGCGCCGGTGAACCGGGTGGTGCCCGAATCCGCGCGGACCTTGTTGATCAGCTCGAGCGCCTGGCCGATCACCGTGGTCGGTCCCTGACGCAGCTCGGTGTGTTCGGTCACCCGCGACAGCACGCGCAGCTCGCCGTCGGTGACCGCGAGGTCGATGGTGGTGGCGCCGATGTTGACGCTGAGAAACCGTGTCGCGGCGGCGATCCGGACGATCGAGGAGCGTCGCCCGCCCCGCGATGCGGCGGGGCCGACCGTCTCGATGAGGCCGCGCTCCAGCAGCCGGTCCAGCTCGGTCGCCACCTTGGAGCGGGAGAGTCCGACGGCGTCCCCGAGCTCGGCGCGGGAGGCCGCTCCGTCGTCGCGGAGCAGACGGAGGACCTGCGACTGGTGCGGGTTTTCCGGCCAGACTCCCAACACGTTCGTCATTTTCCTAACCTGGAGCTGGCGCGGCTGCAGCGACTGGTCGACGGTAGGGCGATAGGCGGGTGCGATCCGTTGTCGCCCTGTCTCCGGCCGATCGAGCGGTGGCGGTCGGCGGTTTCGTCACCTCGCGAGGTGACGAAGGGCAAGCCTGATCTTACGCATCCGGGGGAGCAGCCCCTTCGTGTGCTGGAAACTTAAAGCATTTCCCCCTCAACTTCAAGAATCTTAAGACAAACTTTGTTCTCGTAAACACAAAAGCAGGGTTGTGGGTTGTCGTGACCGATGATCATCATTGCCCGCCGCCCTGGTCGTACCGGGCAATCGCGGAAACTCGGTAGCGGGGGTGTCGTACCTCGGGGTTAGGTTCTTTCGGTGACGGCGAGCAACGATCACGCACTGATCCACGCACGCGGACTGCGAAAGCGGTTCGGCGATTTCACCGCCGTGGACGGCATCGACGTCGACGTGCCGCGTGGGGAGGCCTTCGGCTTCCTCGGGCCCAACGGGGCGGGCAAGAGCTCGACCATGCGGATGGTCGCCTGCGTCTCCCCGCCCACCGGCGGGACGCTGCGGATCCTGGGCATGGACCCGCTCCGGGACGGCCCGGCCATCCGCGCCCGGCTCGGTGTCTGCCCGCAGCTCGACAATCTCGATCCAGAGCTGACGGTGCGGGAAAATCTGACGACCTATGCGCGTTACTTCGGCATCCCGCGCCGGGTGGCGCGGCAACGCGCCGACGAGCTGCTCGATTTCGTGCAGCTCGCCGACCGGTCCGGCAGCAAGGTCGAGCCCCTCTCCGGCGGGATGAAACGCCGGCTGACGATCGCCCGGGCACTGGTCAACCAGCCCGAGCTCGTGCTCCTCGACGAGCCGACCACCGGCCTCGACCCGCAGGCCCGGCACCTCGTGTGGGAGCGGTTGTTCCGGTTGAAGCAGCAGGGGGTGACGCTCGTGCTCACCACGCACTACATGGACGAGGCGGAGCAGCTCTGCGACCGGCTCGTCGTGATGGACGCCGGCAGGATCGCCGCCGAGGGTTCGCCCCGCGATCTCATCACGCGATACTCCACCCGGGAGGTGGTGGAGCTCCGCTTCCCCACGGATTCGCAGCAGGACTTCGCCGGCAAGCTGACCGGGCTCGGCGAGCGGATCGAGGTGCTGCCCGACCGGATCCTGCTCTACGCCGACGACGGTGACGCGGCGCTCGCCCAGGTGCAGCTGCGCGGGCTGGAGCCGACCAGCGTCCTGGTCCGGCGCAGCAGCCTGGAGGATGTGTTCCTGCACCTGACCGGCCGGACGTTGGTGGACTGACGTGAGCGCGCTGACCCCGACCCTGGCGGTGCTGGAGTTCCATCTCATCGGCTACCGACGCACCTGGCGCGGCAGCGTCTTCTCCTCGTTCCTGCTGCCCCTGCTCACCGTGCTCAGTTTCGGCGTGGGCGTCGGCGCCTACGTGGACAGCGGCATCGACGGCGTGCCCTATCTCGACTGGATCATCCCCGGGCTGATCGCCTCCACCGCGATGCAGGTCGCGATGATGGAGTCCACCTGGCCGGTGCTGAGCCGCTTCGAGTGGGTGAAGACGTATTTCTCGCAGGCCGCGGCGCCGCTGCGGATCAGTGACATCCTCGGCGGACAACTGGCCTTCACCCTCCTGCGGGTGCTGTTGACCGCCGCCGCGTTCCTGTTGGTCGCGGCCGGCTTCGGCACGCTGCACTCGGCGTGGGCACCCGCCACACTCCTCCTGGTGCTGCTGGTCGGGGCGGCGGTGGCGTTGCCGACCATCGCGTTCAGCGCGAGCATCCACAGCGACAGTTACCTCGCCCTGCTGTTCCGGGTCGCGGTCATTCCGATGTCGTTGTTCGCCGGCGTCTTCTTTCCGGTCGAGTCGCTGCCGGACGCGCTGCGCTGGCTCGCCTACGTGTCGCCGCTCTGGCACGGCGTCGATCTGTGCCGGGCCGTGACGCTCGGCGTCGCGCCCGCCTGGTCCGTGACCGGTCACCTGCTCTACCTCGCCGCCTGGGTGGCGGTGGGCTGGCTGCTCGCGCACGCCCGGTTCCGCCGCCGCCTGATCGGCTAGCGCGGACGGGCAGCCCAGGAAGCACAGGAAAGAGATGTGATGGTCAGCCTCGTCCTGCCCCGACTGATCGGGCTCCCCGCCGCGGCCCGGCGCTCCGTGTCGGTGATGGAGCGCAACGCCGCCGCGCTCAAGTCCGCCTACTGGTTGGTGTTGATCTCCGGCTTCCTCGAGCCGGTGCTCTACCTGCTCTCCATCGGTGTCGGTGTCGGTGCGCTGATCGGCGACCTCACCCTCCCCACCGGACAGGTCGTCACCTACGCGGCCTTCGTCGCGCCGGCGATGCTCGCGTCGTCGGCGATGTCCGGCGCGCTCGCGGAGACCACCTTCAACTTGTTCGGGAAGATGAAATACGTGAAGCTGTACGACGGGATCCTGGCGACCCCCGTGCAGCCGTTCGAGATCGCCCTCGGCGAGCTGGGTTGGGCGATGCTGCGCGGCGCCGCCTATTCGGCCGGGTTCCTCGGCGTCATGGTGGCGATGGACCTCACCACCGCGGGGCGCGCGCTGGCCGCCTTCCCGGCCGCGGTCCTGGCGGGCTTCGCGTTCGGCGCGCTGGGCATGGCGCTCTCCACATTCATGCGCAGCTGGCAGGACTTCGACCTGATGGGGTCGGCCCAGTTCACGCTCTTCCTCTTCTCCGGCACCTTCGTGCCCGCCGAGTCCTACCCGACGGTGCTGCGGTGGCTGGTCGAGGTCACGCCGCTGTACCGGGCGGTGGATCTCCTTCGGGGCATCAGCCTGGGAAGCCTCGGTGCTGTGCAGCTTTTCGACGTCGGTTACCTGCTCGCGCTGACGGTGCTCGGGTTGACGGTCGCCGGACGGCGGATGGGCAAGCTGCTCTACAAGTAACCACCACCGTCGATAACTTCGTCTCGACTGAGGACAAAGCTATCGGCCTGACGCCCGAAAGTTTGCTTGATCGGGGTCTTTCTTTCCCTCACCTGTAGGGATACCGTCTGCCCAGACGTAACACGTGCGACACAAGTCGCAAACGTCGAGGTCAGCACCGTAAGGGTCCGCCAGGACCCGGGTTGCACCGTGCCAGGGGCGTGGCACGGGCAGCCGCGGACCCTCCGTCGTGACAACCGGTCCCGGCGGCGGCCCGCCCGCACGCCCCGGGCCATCGCGTATCGGCGGCGCATGGCCCACGTACACCGCGGACCCTCCTATTCGAACATCAGGCGACCAGCGGGTCGCCGTAGAAAGGTGGAGAAAAATGGACGAGGTGCAACGCCGTACGGGCGACGCCGCCCGACCCAACCCCGCGCTCACCCGGCGCCGGATCCTCGCCGCCTCGGCCGGGGCGGCGGCCGCCCTCGGCGCCGTCGGGCTGCCCGTGCTGCAGACCGGCCGCCCGGCTACCGCCAAGGACGATTGGCGGGTCGACCCCCTCATTCCCGAGCGCAACCGCGGCATCATCCTCTACAGCGTCCGGGACCGGATCGGTGCGGCGCCGGACGACAGCGGAGTTCCGTACGGCTTCGAGCGGGTGCTCGCCCGCCTCGCCGAGATGGGTTACAAGGAGATCGAGTTCGCCGGTTACAACCAGCACACCTCGATCCTCGGTCGGCAGATCACGCCAGCGGAGATCCGCAAGATCCTCGACGACAACGGCCTGGTCGCCAACGGCACCCACACGTCGATCAACGCCGCCACGTTCCAGCAGCAGTTGGACATCGCGGAACAGCTCGGCATGAAGAACATCGGCACGGGCGGTGACCCGACCGGCAGCGCGCACCAGGCCGACTGGGACGCCGCCGCGGACCTGTGGAACGAGCTGGGCCGGCAGGCGAAGGCGCGCGGGATGCGGCTCTACACCCACAACCACGACGCCGCCTACGGGTTCCTGCTCGACAGTGGCCCGCTGGACGCCAACAACAAGCCGACCCGCTCGTCCGGCATCCGCAAACTCGAGTACTTCATGGGCAAGACCGACCCGAAGTACGTCTTCTTCGAGCTGGACATCTTCTGGGCGTACGTGGCCCGCTACAAGCACACCAAGTACGTCAACTCGTCGGGCCGCGAGCGCACCGACCTGTTCGACCCGATCCTGACCGTGGCGAAGCGTCCCAAGCGCTTCCCGCTCTTCCATGCCAAGGACGGCAACCGGAACACCGCGGTGCCCAACGGCTACGACATGACGCCGTTCGGTGAGGGCGACATCAATTTCCAGCAGTTCTTCCAGACCATCGGCGAGTACGACTTCCACCACGCCAACTGGGAGATGGACACCGCGCCCGGCGGCGCCGCCAACCCGGGCCAGTCGTTGGACTTCGCCAACCTCAGCTACCAGAACATGTCCGAGTTGACCATCTACAGCAACGACTGATCCGGATACCGACACGGACGGCGACCCGGCCGCGCACCGCGCGCGGCCGGGTGTCGCCGCATGCCCGCGACGCCTTGCTGATCAAGGGATTCGTCGCGCCCGCGCCGGGTCCGTCGGCTGTGGACCTCGTGATCACGGTGGCCGGGGAGGGCGCGGAGGGTGCGGAACAAGATTGTTTTGCCGGGCCTGTCAATGACTTCTGCTTTGTTCGATAAAAGTTACGGCCTTAGTGGAGCAAAGCTCTAGACACGAAGGTGAGAACGCTCCTACTGTGTCGAGCACAACACGCCGAGGTTGCGTCGGTGTGAATCCCCCGGAGGTGACCCAGTGCGCACCGCGGACCCCCTGCATCTGCGACTGCTGCGCCTGCTGCGCGACCAGGGCGCCATCTCCCGCGCCGAGCTCGCCGACCAGCTGGAGATCCCGCGTCCGCGGCTCCTCGCCGAGCTGGACCGGTTGGTCGGCACGCGATTCGTGACCGAGGCAGGGATGGCCGCCTCCCGTGGCGGCCGCCGCTCCACCCTGGTCGAACTCAACCCCGATCTCCGCTTCGCCGCCGTGGATCTGGGCGCCAGCTCCATCGACGTCGAGGTCACCAACGGCCGGCTGGAGCCGATCGCCGCCTACAGCGAGGCCTCGGACATCCGCTCCGGTCCCAAGGTGATCCTGCACCGGGTCAACGAGCTGCTGGCCAAGGCGAAGGTCGACGGCGTCTACGAGCGGCTCGACTCGATCGGCATCGGCGTGCCGGGGCCGGTCAGCTACCGCGACGGCGTCCCCGTGTCGCCGCCGATCATGCCCGGCTGGGACCGGTTCCCGGTCCGTGAGCTGCTCACCCGTGAGCATGGCTGCCCGGCGGTGGTCGACAACGACGTCAACATCATGGCGATCGGGGAGCGGCACGGCGGGGTCGCGCACTCCGTCGACGACTTCCTCTTCCTGAAGATCGGCACCGGCATCGGCTGCGGCATCTACCTGACCGGTGGGGTCTACCGCGGCACCGACGGCTGCGCCGGGGACATCGGCCACATCCAGGTCGACGCCAACGGCCCGATGTGCTCCTGCGGCAACGTCGGATGCCTGGAGGCGCTGTTCAGTGGGGCGGCGCTGGCCAAGGAGGCCACCATGGCGGCCCGCGCCGGCACCTCCCCGGCCCTCGCCGAGCGCTTCGCGGCGGGCGGCGCGGTCTCCGCCCGCGATGTCGCGGAGTGCGCGACCGAAGGCGACCCGACCTGCATCCGACTGATCCGCGACGGAGGACGCCGGGTCGGCAGCGTCCTCGCCGGCCTGGTCAGCTTCGCCAACCCCTCGATGATCGTCATCGGCGGCGGGCTCGCCCACCTCGGGCACATCCTGCTCGCCGAGATCCGCAGCGTGGTCTACCGCCGTTCGCTGCCGCTGGCCACCGGCAACCTGCCGGTGGTCCTCTCCGAGCTGGGCTCGCGCGCCGGCGTCACCGGGGCCGCGGTGCTCGCCAGCGACGTCGCCTTCGAGCAGGCGTCATGACCGAGTCAACCATCGTGAGCGGAGGAAGCGAGATGGCCGAGACCGACGAGCGTCCGGTCGTGCTGCGCCTCACCGACGTGGTGAAGACCTTCCCCGGCGTACGCGCCCTCGACGGCGTGCAGCTGGAGGTCCGCGCCGGCGAGGTGCACTGCCTGCTCGGGCAGAACGGCGCCGGCAAGTCGACCCTGATCAAGGTGCTGGCCGGGGTGCACCGCCCCGACTCGGGCCAGGTCGAGTGGCTCGGCGAGCAGGTGGACTTCGCCAACCCGCAGGCCGCGATGAAGGGCGGCATCGCCACCATCTACCAGGAGCTCGATCTGGTCGAGGACCTGTCGGTGGCGGAGAACGCCTTCCTCGGCCACGAGCCGCGCCGGCTCGGCTTCGTCCGCACCGGACAGATGGCGCGGGCCACCCGCGACATCCTCGGTCGGCTCGGCCACGCCGAGATCCCGCCGCGCCGCCTGGTGCGCTCGCTGCCCGCGGCGGGCAAGCAGATCGTCAGCATGGCCCGCGCCCTGTCGCACGAGGCCAAGCTGATCATCATGGACGAACCGAGCGCGGTGCTCGCCCATGACGAGGTCGGCAACCTCTTCCGGATCATCCGGGAGCTCACCGCGCAGGGGATCGCGGTCATCTACATCTCGCACCGGCTGGAGGAGATCCGCGAGATCGGCGACCGCGTTACCGTACTCAAGGACGGCCGGACCACGGCCGCCAACCTGCCCGCGCGTTCCACCCCTACGCGCGAGCTGGTCAGCCGGATGACCGGACGCACCATCGAGTACGTCTTCCCGGAGCGCCCGGCGGCCGAGCCCCGCGGCGGGGACCTGCTCCGGGTCGACGGGCTCACCCGGCACGGCGAGTTCGCCGACGTCTCCCTCTCCGTCGGGCCGGGCGAGGTCGTCGGCATCGCCGGTCTCGTCGGATCCGGCCGCTCCGAACTGCTGGAGACCATCTTCGGCGCCCGCCGCGCGGAGGCGGGCACGGTGCGGATGTCGGGTAAGGCGTTGCGCGCGGGGAGCGTCGGGGCCGCCGTCCGCGCCGGCATGGGGATGGCGCCGGAGGAACGCAAGAGCCAGGCGCTGCTGCTCGGCGAGCCGATCTACCGCAACGTCACGCTCTCCACGTTCAGCCGACTCGCCCGCGCCGGGTTCACCGACGCCGGGCGTGAGCTGGCCGAGGCGAACCGGATCGCGGAGAAGCTGGACCTGCGCCCGCGTGACGTGCGGCGGGCGGTGCGTCAGCTCTCCGGCGGCAACCAGCAGAAGGTGGTGGTCGGCCGCTGGCTGCTGGGGGAGACCCGGCTGCTGCTGCTCGACGAGCCCACCCGCGGCGTCGATGTCGGCGCCCGGGCCGAGCTCTACCAGGTGATCCGTGCCCTGGCCGCGCAGGGCGTCGGGGTGCTGCTGGTCTCCAGCGAGGTGCCCGAGGTGCTCGGTCTGGCCGACCGGGTGCTGGTCATGCGCGAGGGGCGGGTCATCCACGAGGCGCCCGGCAGCGAGCTCGACGAAGAGACCGTGCTGGATCTCGTGATGGCGGGATCGCTGATGGAAGGCGCCGCCGCATGAGCGACGCGACCCGAAGCGGGGGCATCGATACCGGGGGAATCGATACCGGGGGAATCGACACCGGCCGACTTGCGAACGAAGGAGAAGGACTGTGACCGCGGACGAGGCGACGGCGCATGCCGGACCTGGGGAGGCAACCGCGACCGCGACGATGCCCGGACCGGCGAAGGAACAGCACCGCGGCGACACGGGAAGCTGGTGGCGCTCGGACGCCAGCGACTACGCCAAGCGCAACCTCGGGCTGGTCGGGGTGCTGGTGGCGCTGGTCGTCATCGGCATCATCACCCAGCCGGAGCTCTACAGTGACGCCACCTGGGTCAAGAACAACACGTTCACGATCCTGCAGCAGGCCTCCGCGATCGGTGTGGTCACGGTCGGTATGACGTTTGTGATCATCGGCGGCGGCATCGACCTGTCGGTCGGCGCGATCATGGCGCTGGCCGGCGTCTGGGCCACCACGCTGGCGACCCAGAGCTACGGCGCCGGCGGCATGATCTTCACCGGGCTCGTCGTCGGCCTCGGCGTCGGCCTGGTCAACGGGGTGCTGATCTCGTACGGCCGGCTGGTGCCCTTCATCGCCACGCTGGCGATGATGGTCGCGGCCCGCGGCCTGGCGGCCGAGATCTCCAACAAGCAGACGCAGGTCTCGACCTCGCAGTTCATCAACGACATCGCGAGCACCAAGCTGCTCGGCATCCCGGTGCTGGTGGTGATCCTGGTGGTCGTCGCGGCGCTGGGCTGGGTGCTGCTCAACCGCACCACCTTCGGCCGGCGCACGGTGGCGGTCGGCGGAAACGGCGAGGCGGCCCGCCTCGCCGGCATCAACGTCAAGGCCCACACCCTGATGCTCTACGCCCTCTCCGGGCTCTGCTGCGGCATCGGCGCGATCATGCTGACCGCCCAGGCCAACTCCGCGCAGGCCGCGATGGCCAACCTCTACGAACTCGACGCGATCGCCGCGGCGATCATCGGTGGCACGCTGCTCAGCGGCGGCCGCGGCACCATCGTCGGAGCGCTCCTCGGGGTGCTCGTCTTCTCCACCATCACGAACCTCTTCGCGATCAACGGCCTCACCACCGAATCGCAGAACATGATCAAGGGCGGCATCATCGTCGCCGCCGTACTGGTCCAGCAGTTCCGTTTCAACTCCCTGACCCAGCTCCTGTCGCGCAACAAACTCACCACCGGGTAACCCACCGCCCCAGCACCACCTGGGTGACCGTCCCGCCGGGACGGCCGCCGGGCCCGTCACACCCGAAAACCCCACCACCGCACCCACATCCCCACCACCTGACACCAGGAGGTCGTCATGACCAAGTTCTTCGGCAGGGCGGAAGGAAGCGACCTGTCCCGTCGCCGGCTGCTGCTCGGCGGTGCCGCGGTCGGCGCCGGCGCGCTGCTCACGGCGTGCACCAGCAACGAGAGCTCGCCACAGAGCGCCCAGACCAAGGGGGCGGACGGCGCCAACCCGAACGCCGCCGCCGGCAAGAAGGTGGTGGTCGGCTTCTCCGCGCCCGCGGCCGACCACGGCTGGCTCGCCGCGATCACCAACAACGCCAAGTCGCAGGCCGCGGCGTACTCGGACGTGGAGTTCAAGAGCGTCGAGGCCGGCGCGGACGCCGCGGCCCAGCGTGCCGCGATCGACACGTTGATCGCGCAGAAGCCGGACGTCATCGTGATGCTGCCGCATGACGGCAAGGAGCTCACCGCCAGCGGCCGCAAGGCGATGGAGGCGGGGATCCCCGTGATCAACCTCGACCGGGCCTTCACCCAGGCGCTCGCCTACCGCGTCATGATCAAGGGCGACAACTACGGCATGGGCGTCTCTGCCGGCAACTACATCGCCGCGGAGCTCAAGAAGAAGGGCGTCACCGCCCCGATCATCGGCGAGATCGCCGGCATGGACGAACTGGAGCTGACCCAGGAACGCTCCACCGGCTTCCGCGAGGCGCTCGCCGCCCACGGTTTCAAGGTCGCCAACCGGCGGGCCGCCCGGTTCACCGCGGACAGCGGCCAGCAGGAGGCGGCGAACCTGCTCCAGGCGCTGCCGAAGATGGACGCGCTCTGGAACCACGACGACGACCAGGGGATCGGCGTGCTCGCGGCGGTCAAGCAGGCCAACCGGAGTGAGTTCTTCATGGTGGGCGGCGCCGGCTCGAAGGCCGCGATCGAGGCGATCCAGGCCGACAACAGCGTGTTGAAGGCGACCGTCACCTACAGCCCCTCGATGGCTTCCTCGGCGATCTCGCTGGCCCGGCTGCTCGGGCAGAGCAAGGGCATGTCCGACCTGGTGGAACTCCAGGTGCCCAAGGAGATCACGCTGGCCTCGGAGACCATCACCAAGGAGAACGCGAGCAGCTACCTCAAGCTCGGGTTCTGACATAGCGGGGGGAGTCCCACCTTGTCCACTGTAGAAAATGAGCTGCGGATCGGCATGGTCGGCTACGCGTTCATGGGCGCCGCGCACTCGCAGGCGTGGCGCACCGTGAACCGGGTCTACGACCTGCCGGTGCGGGCCCGGATGGCGGTCGTCTGCGGCCGGGACGAGTCGAAGGTGGCGGAGGCCGCCACCCGGCTCGGCTGGGAAGGCCACACCACCGACTGGCGCGCGCTGATCGCCCGGGACGACATCGACGTGATCGACATCTGCACGCCGGGCGACAGCCACGCCGAGATCGCGATCGCGGCGCTGGCCGCCGGCAAGCACGTGCTGTGCGAAAAGCCGTTGGCCAACACCGTCGAGGAGGCCCAGGCCATGACGGCCGCGGCGGCCGAGGCGCGGGCCGCGGGCGTACGGGTGATGTGCGGGTTCAACTACCGTCGCGTCCCGGCGCTCGCCCTGATGCGGCAGCTCGTCGAGAGTGGCCGGATCGGCGTCATCCGGCACGTGCGCGCCACCTACCTGCAGGACTGGATCGTCGATCCGCAGTTCCCGCTCGTGTGGCGGCTACAGAGGGACAAGGCGGGCTCCGGCGCGCTGGGTGACATCGGCGCGCACATCATCGACGCCACCCAGTTCGTGACCGGCCAGCGGATCACCAGCGTCAGCGGCCTGACCGAGACCTTCGTCAAGGAACGGCCGCTGCCGGGGGAGGCCAGTGGCCTCGCCGCATCGGTCGACGGCCACCTCGACGGGGCCGGCCCGGCGACCGGCCCGGTCTCCGTGGACGACGCGGCGCTCTTCATCGCCCGGCTCGACGGCGGCGCGGTCGGCACGTACGAGGCGACCCGCTTCGCCACCGGCCGCAAGAACGGGCTCCGCATCGAACTCAACGGCTCGCTCGGCTCCGTCGCGTTCGACTTCGAGCGGATGAACGAACTGGAGTTCTACGACGCCACCCTGCCCAGCCAGGAGCAGGGGTTCAGTCGGATTCTGGTGACCGAGCCGGAGCACCCGTACCTGTCGGCCTGGTGGCCCGCCGGCCACCTCATCGGGTACGAGCACTCCTTCACCCACCAGGCGCGTGACTTCCTGGAGGCGCTCGCCAACGGGGTGGACCCGTCGCCGTCGTTCGCCGAGGCGCTCCAGGTCCAGCGGGTGCTGGAGGCGGTGGAGCGCTCGGCGCAGGAACGGGCGTGGACCGCGGTGGAATCGGCCCTCACCGCGGCACCCGCCTGAACGAAGAGACTCCTCGCGTCCGCACGCGAGGGTCCGCACGCGGTTGCGCCCCGCGTGCGGAGCTGCGGACACGAGGAACGGCCGTCCGGCGCGGCCGGACCGGGATTCCCCGGCCGCGCCGGACGACCAGAGGCGCAACAGCAGGACCTTGGCGGACGTGGCACCGCGCCAGGGGTAGGCATCGACGATATCCGCCAGCCCCCCGGAGGAACACACATGGCAACAACGGCACGACGATGGTTCGCCCTCGTCGCCGCGGCCACGCTGTCCGCCCCCCTGATCGCGACCGGTACCGCGACGGCACACCCCGGACACGACGGCCATGACGGCTACCAGGTGCTCGTCTTCACGCGCACCGACGGTGTCCCGCACGACTCCATCGACAAGGGTGTCAGCGCCATCCGCGCCCTGGGTGACAGCAACGGCTTCACCATCGACGTATCGCGGAACGCGACCGCCTTCACCGAGGAGAACCTCGCCAACTACAAGGCCGTGGTCTTCCTCAACACGACCGGCGAGCTGCTCAACGACCCGCAGCAGGCGGCGTTCGAGCGGTACGTCAAGGCCGGCAACGGCTATGTCGGCGTGCACGCCGCCGCCGAGGGCGAACCGCAGTGGGCCTTCTACCGCGACCTGGTCGGCAGCACCGTCTCCGGCGCGTCCGCGGTGGCCCGGGCGACGATCGACGTCGCGGATCGCGCGCACCCGTCGACCCGGCCGCTGCCGCGCGAGTTGACGCTCGACGAGGAGTGGTACAACTTCGCGACCAACGTGCGCGGCACGGCCCACGTGCTGGCGACGGTCAGCGAGAAGAGCTACCCCGGCGGCACGATGGGCTTCGACCATCCGGTCACCTGGTGCCGCGACTACCAGGGCGGCCGCTCCTGGTACACCGGGCTCGGCCACTCCTCCGGCACGTACGCCAACGGCGCCTTCCGCAAGCATCTGCTGGGCGGCATCCAGTGGGCGGCCGGCGCGGCTGCGGGGGACTGCGGCGCGACGGTGCTCGCCAACTACGAGAAGGTCGTGCTCAACGACCAGCCGGGCGAGCCGATGACGCTGGCCGTGCTCCCCGACGGGCGGGTGCTGCACAACACCCGGGGCGGTGAGGTCCGGCTCTACGACCCGAAGAGCGGGGCGAGCCCCATCATCAACACTCTTCCCGTCTACCAGCACGACGAGGACGGCCTGCAGTCCGTCACGCTCGACCCCGACTTCGCCACCAACAAGTGGGTCTACCTCTACTACGCCCCGAAGCTGAACACGCCCGTGGACGATCCGGCGACCCCCGGTGTCAACGAGGGCGACGCCCCGGCGACCAGCGCGGATCCCACGGTCTGGGACACGTTCAAGGGCTACAACCAGCTGTCCCGGGTGAAGTTCGTCGAGGAGCCGAGCCCGCACCTGGACATGTCCACCGAGCAGCAGATCCTGCGGGTGGACGTCGACCGGGGCATCTGCTGCCACGTCGCCGGTGAGGTCAAGTTCGACGGCAAGGGCCTGCTCTACCTGGTCACGGGTGACGACACCAACGCGGGCGGCTCGGACGGCTACACCCCGATCAACGAGTCGCCGACCCAGGGCCCGGGCTATGACGCGCAGCGTTCCTCGGCCAACACCAACGACCTCCGCGGCAAGCTGCTGCGGATCAAGGTCAAGGCGGACGGCACGTACAGCATCCCCGCCGGCAACCTCTTCCCCGAGCCCGCCGACCGCGACAACAAGACGCGGCCCGAGATCTTCCTGATGGGGCTCCGCAACGCGTTCCGCTTCGACGTCGACGCCCGCGGCTTCGTCTACGTCGGTGACTACTCGCCCGACTCGCGCGTGCCCAGCGCCACCCGCGGCCCGGAAGGCGCCGGTCGCTGGTTCGCCACCAACAAGGCCGGCAACTACGGCTGGCCGTACTGCTACTCGCCGACCCTGCCCTACATCGACTACGACTTCGCCACGAAGACGTCGAAGGGCGCGTTCAACTGCGCGGCCCCGGTCAACGACTCGCCGCGCAACACCGGCCGCGGCACGCTGCCGCCGGTGCAGCAGCCGCAGTTCTGGTACACCTTCAACGGCACCACGCCCTGCGCGGACACCTACCTGGCCAGCCCGGCCGGCACCTGCGACTTCAAGTGGCCGGTGATCGGCACCGGTGGCGTCGGTCCGATGGGTGGCCCGGTGTACAAGTACGACGACGCCCTGCAGTCGGCGAACAAGCTGCCGGAGTACTACAACGACGCCGTCGTCTTCGGCGAGTTCACCCGCGACAAGATCTTCATGATGCGCACCAACGGCAGCGGCCAGCTGCACGGGGTGGAGCAGTTCCTGCCGGGGTTCGTCTTCGACAACCCGATGGACATGGAGTTCGGCCCGGACGGCAGCCTCTACCTGCTGGAGTACGGCGACGGCTTCTTCCGGGCCAACCCGGACGCCGCGCTGTCGGTGGTCCGCTACGTCAAGGGAACCCGTGGACCGGTCGCCGAACTCAACGCGACGCCGACCTCCGGCCGGACCCCGCTGACCGTGCAGTTCTCCAGCGCCGGTTCGCGCTCCCCGGAACCGGGCGAGTCGATCTCGGTCGCCTGGGACTTCGACGGCAACGGCACCACCGACTCCACCGCGGCGAACCCGTCGCACACGTACACGGTCAACGGGGTCTACTACGCCAAGCTGACGGTGACCAGCACCAGCGGCAAGACCGCGTCGCTGAGCCGGACCATCACGGTCGGCAACACGGCCCCCACGGTGACGGTGACCTCCCCGGTCTCGGGCTCCTTCTTCAACTGGGGCGACCCGGTGCCGTACACCATCACGGTCACCGACCCGGAGGACGGCGAGATCGACTGCAGCCGGGTGACCGTGACGTTCGTCCTCGGCCACGACGGCCACGGGCACCCGGACAGCTCCACCACCGGCTGCACCGGCACGCTCGCGACCCCGGCCGACGGTGGTGACCACGCCGGTGGCTACCTCTACGGCGGCATCAGCGCCACGTACACGGATCTGGGCGCGAACGGTCAGCCCGCGCTGACCACGGTCGGCCAGGCCACCGTCCAGACGCGCCAGCAGCAGGCCGAGAACGCGCAGGTCAAGCAGGGCGTCACCACCGCCACCACGAACGACGCCGGCGGCGGCCTGCACCTGACCGGCATCGACAACGGCGACCACATCGCCTTCGATCCGATCAACCTGGGCGACGCGGAGAGCATCACGTTCCGCTACGCCGGCGGCTCGACCGCGACGGTGGGCACCCCGCGGGCCACCGTGGAGCTCCGGGTGGGCGCGCCGGACGGCCCGCTGGTGACCACGGCGACGCTCAACGCCACCAGCGGCACGACCGCGTGGGCGAGCCAGACGGTCCCGGTCAGCCACCCGGCCGGCGCGCAGCAGCTCTACCTGGTCTTCAAGCCGGTCACCGGCGGACCGACCAGCGGCTTGGTCAACCTCAACTGGGTCGAGTTCGGCACCACGACCCCGTAAGGCGCCCGGTGGTCGGGCGGGTCCGCCCGCCCGACCACCGGGGGACATACAACTGAATAGCACGTGGAACAGCGGGGGAGGCAGGGTCGAGACGCCGACCGACCCTGCCTGCCACTGCCCCGTCCGCCTGGTCGACCGGGCCCGGGACGGCGTCGTCGACGCCGACTTCGGCGCCGTCACGGTGGTGCCACCCTGGCTCGGCCAGGCGGACGGGGCCCAATTCTCCCCGGTGCGGTTATCGATCGACATCGACCGGTTGGCCGTCACGGGGGGAACGGCACAACGGCCATATCGGCGTGGCACTGGAGGCGAAGATGCGTACGGGAGTCTGGTTAATCGGCGCGCGTGGCTCGGTCGCGGTCACCAGCATCGTCGGAGCGCTGGCGCTGCGCGCCGGGCTCGCCGAGCCGACCGGCTGTGTCACCGAACTGCCGGAGCTGCGCAGCCCGGCGCTGCCCGGGCTCGGCGATCTCGTCTTCGGCGGGCACGACATCGCCGAGACGCCGTTGCTGAAGAAGGCGGACGGGCTCGCCGCCGCCGGAGTCGTGCCGGCCCGGCTGGTCGACGCCGTCCATGACGAGTTGACCGCGGTGGAGCGGGAGGTGCGACCGCTGCCGACCGCCGCCACGCAGGCGATGACCGCGGAGCTGATCGCCGCGGACCTCGTCGCGTTCCGGGAGCGGCACCGGCTCGACCGGGTCGTCGTGGTCAACGTCTCCACCACCGAACCCGTGGCAGCGCCGCACCCGGCGCACGCCGAGCTGGCCGCGCTCGACGCCGCGCTCGCGGCCCCCGGCGAGGTGCTTCCGGGCAGCTCGCTCGTCGCGTACGCGGCCTTCCACGCGAGCTGTTCCTATGTGGACTTCACGCCGTCCACCGGCGCCCGGCTGCCCGCCCTCGCCGAGCTGGCGCACGAGCGCGGGGTGCCCTACACGGGGCACGACGGCAAGACCGGCGAGACGCTGGTGAAGTCGGTGCTCGCCCCGATGTTCGCGCTGCGTCACCTGCGGGTGCGGACGTGGTCCGGGATCAACCTGCTCGGTGGCGGCGACGGCGCCAACCTCGCCGACCCCGCCGCCAACGCCGCGAAGACCGCGAGCAAGCAGCGTGTGCTCGGCGAAACGCTCGGCTACCAGCCGCAGGGGACGACCCGCATCGAGTACGTCGACGACATCGGCGACTTCAAGACGGCCTGGGACCTGATCACCTTCTCCGGCTTCCTCGGCACCGCGATGCGCATGGAGTTCTCCTGGCACGGCTGCGACTCCGCGCTCGCCGCCCCGCTCGTGCTGGACCTGGCCCGGCTCACCGCCGCCGCGCACCGGGTCGGACGCGCCGGCCCCCTGCCCGAACTCGCCTTCTTCTTCAAGGATCCGATCGGCGCCGGTCCGCACTCGCTCGCCGAGCAGTGGGCGGTGCTCGCCACGTTCGTCGGCGGGCTCGGCGTCAGCGGATCCGACGCCGGCGGCCGCGACGGGGACGTGGTCTGATGCCGCGGTTGCGTGATCTCGTCGAACTGGTCCGCGCGCCCGCCGCGCTCTCCGTCCCCGGTGATGTGGTGGCCGGCGCCGCCGCGGCCGGCGTGCTCGACCGCCGCACCCCGGTGCTGGCCGGCGCGTCCGTCTGTCTGTACTGGGCGGGGATGGCGGCGAACGACTGGGCCGACCGGGAACTAGACGCGGTGGAGCGCCCCGAGCGCCCGGTCCCGTCCGGCCGGGTCAGCGCCCCCGCCGCGCTGGGGATCGCCGCCGGGCTGACCGCCGCCGGGCTGGCCCTCGCCGGCGCCGCGGGCGGACGGCGGG
>NZ_JBFANZ010000023.1:0-96173 GCF_040659735.1 Micromonospora sp. NPDC049679 | reverse complement strand
GCCTGGCCAACCTCGGCGGCGTCAACTCACTCAACCAGGCCCTGGTCGGCACCCTCGGGGTCGTCGTGCTCGCCCTCGCCATCGACCTGTGCCTGACGCTGCTCGGCACGCTGACGCAGCCCGGCCGTCGGGCCCGTTCCGCAGCCGCCCGTCGCGGTAGACGGCCTGACTCCGCGACCGCGCTGGCCGGCACCGCGTCCGCCGCCACCCCATTCAGAACCGAGGGAGGTCAATGATGACCGACGACGTGATGATCAGCCTCGAAAACGTCAGCAAGTCCTACCGGGGGCAGAAGGCTCCCGCGGTGGAGGACGTCTCCATGACGATCCGCCGCGGCGAAATCGTCGTGCTGGTCGGCCCGTCGGGCTGCGGCAAGACCACCACCATGAAGATGATCAACCGGTTGATTGAGCCCGGCAGTGGCCGGATCACGGTGGACGGCGCCGACGTGACCTCGCTCGACGCCACCGAACTGCGCCGCCGCATCGGCTACGTCATCCAGCAGGTCGGTCTCTTTCCGCACATGAGTGTCGCGACCAACGTCGGGTTGGTGCCGAAGATGCTCGGCTGGGACCGCCGCCGCATCGACGCGCGCGTCGACGAACTGCTCGATCTGGTCGGGCTGGAGCCGGGCCAGTTCCGTAACCGCCTGCCGCGCCAACTCTCGGGTGGGCAGCAGCAGCGCGTGGGCGTCATCCGGGCGCTGGCGGCCGATCCGCCGGTGATGCTCATGGACGAGCCGTTCGGCGCGACCGACCCGCTGACCCGCGATCGCCTGCAGAACGAGTTCCTGCGGCTGCAGGAGAAGCTGCAGAAGACCATCGTCTTCGTCACCCACGACTTCGACGAGGCGATCAAGATGGGCACCCGGATCGCGGTGCTCGGCGAGCAGTCCAGGATCCTCCAGTTCGACACTCCCGAACGGCTCCTCGCCGCACCGGCGGACACGACCGTGGCGCAGTTCATCGGCGCCGGCGCGTCGCTCAAGCAGCTCAATCTGCGCCGAGTCGAGGCGATCGAGTACGACGAGGCGCAGCTGGTCCGCTCCGATGAGTCTCCGGCCACGGTGCTGCGCCGGCTGGACGAGTCCGGCGACTGGGCGGTGCTGACCGTCGACGGTGAGCAGCGGCCGCTGCGGTGGGTCGGCCCGCGCGACCTCTCACCGGACCAGTCCAATCTCGACGGCGTCGGCCTCCCTGTGACGACCGTGGAGGCGCGGGCCACGCTGCATGACGCCCTCGACGCGATGCTCACCTCGAGCTGCGGCGCGACGGTCGTGGTCGACGACGCCGGCCGTTACCGCGGGGTCGTGGGCATCGACCGCCTCATGCGGGTCATCAGCGAGATGCGCGAGACCGAGCGCAGCCGCGACCGGGGCGTGACCGAAGCCCCGTACCGGCCGCCCGTGACGCCGAACCTCGACGCTGCGACCAATCCCGGCGGATCCCGGTGAGGACGACGGCGTCGCGCGACGCGGAGACGCTCGCGCCGCCGTCGCGCTGGCGCACCGTACTGCGCAGTCACTCGGCGATGCCGGTGGTGCTGGCCGTGGTGCTGCTCGCGATGTACCTCTGGGTCAACTCACTGCAGCTCGACGAGATCGAGCGACGCGTGCTCAACCCCGACACCCTGCTCCGGATGCTCGGCCAGCACCTGAAGCTCACCGCGGTGACCACCGTGATCGTGGTGATCGTCGCCGTCGGCGCCGGCATCCTGCTCACCCGCCCCGCGCTGCGGTGGCTCGCGCCGGCCGCCACGGGCCTGGCCAACATCGGCCAGGCCACCCCCGCGATCGGCCTGCTGGTCCTGCTCACCATCTGGCTCGGCATCGGCTTCACCACCGCCCTGATCGGGCTCGTCGCCTACGCGCTGCTGCCCGTGCTGCAGAACACCATCGTCGGCCTCAACCAGGTCGACCGGAAACTGATCGAGGCCGGCCACGGCATCGGCATGTCACCGCTCGCCGTCCTGACCCGCGTCGAACTGCCGCTCGCCGTACCCGTCATCCTCGCCGGCGTACGCACCGCGCTCGTCCTCACCGTCGGGGTGGCCACACTCGCCACCTTCATCAACGCCGGCGGCCTCGGTGGACTGATCGTGACCGGCATCAAGCTCCAGCGCACCCCCGTACTGGTCACCGGCGCGGTCCTCACCGCCGCGCTCGCGCTGCTGCTGGACTGGCTCGGCGGTGTGATCACGGAGCTATTCCGCCCCCGCGGGCTGGACTGACCGGCGCCCGAATCCCTGTTCTTCCGTTCCTACCGGCGCACCTGCGCCAAGGAGGCACTTCATGCTCGTCAGAAACCCCTATGCCCGCCTGTTGACCGGCGTCGCGCTCGCCGCCGTGGCGCTGTCGACGGGATGCTCGGTCACGACCGAGAACTCCGGCAACGAGGTGTCCGTCGGCACGGGTTCGATCAAGAAGGACGCGGCGCTCTCGGGCCAGACGATCGCGGTCGGCTCCAAGGACTTCACCGAGAACATCGTGCTCGGCCAGCTCACCATGGTGGCGTTGAAGGCGGCCGGCGCGACCGTGACGGACCGGACCAACATCAAGGGCTCAGTCAACACCCGCCAGGCACTGCTCTCGGGCGACCTCGACGTGTACTGGGAGTACACCGGCACCGCCTGGATCACCTACCTCAAACACACGGACCCGATCGCCGACTCGCAGCAGCAGTACGCCGCGGTGGTCACGGAGGACAAGGAGAAGAACAAGGTGGTCTGGGCCGCCCCCGCGTCGGCCAACAACACCTACTCCATCGCCGTGCGCGAGGACAAGGCCAAGGAGTGGAACCTCAAGACGCTCTCCGACCTGGCCGCGTTCACCAAGAGCAACCCCGCGCAGGGCACCTTCTGCCTGGAGAGCGAGTTCCTCGGCCGGAACGACGGGTGGCCGGGCCTGACCAAGGCGTACGGCATGTCGGTGCCGGCGGGCAGCGTCAAGAGCGTCGACACCGGGATCGTCTACACCGAAACCCAGAAGGGCACCTCCTGCAACTTCGGTGAGGTCTTCACCACCGACGGCCGGATCAGCAACCTCAAACTGGTCACCCTCGAGGACGACAAGAAGTTCTTCCCGATCTACAACCCCGCCCTGACGATCAACGGCGCCACCGCCGCCAAGTACCCGTCCCTGGCGACCCTGCTCGACCCGATCACCGCCAAGCTCGACGACGCCACCCTGCGCCAGCTCAACGAGCAGGTCGACGTCAAGGGCCAGCCGGCGGCGCAGGTCGCGGCCGACTGGATGAAGAAGCAGGGCTTCATCGCCTGACGGATCGCGGATGCTCCGACAACCGTGCAGAAGGCCGGTGGCGGCTGGCTGCACGACGGCGTGCACCTCGGCCTCGGACTCGCGACGTGACCGGTGACCGGCCGGGGTCCCCGTCGGGAACCCCGGCCGCTGCGCGTCGTGTCACCTGTCGGCGGGGGGGTTCGGAGCCGCAACAGCGGGTACGCGCTTCGGGTGGCCGAGACGCTGGAAGACGGGGACCTCTATCTCCTCTACCGCCCGCGCGTGGAGGAGCAGCAGGTGGAGTCGCTCGACGACGTGCAGCGGCTGCTGGTGGTGCTGCACCCGTGGTCGGGACGACGGCTCCTGCGACTTCTCGTGATCGGCAGGAAGCAGCTTCCGGAGATCGAGGAGCGGGAGCGCTTCTGGGGGTTCGTGGACACGGTGGTGGAGCGGCCCGAGCAGTTGCGGGAGGCGCTGGACGGGCGGACGTACGGGACCAGGACCCGCGGCGAGCGCCATCAGCCGGCCGCGCAGCCGGTGGCCGAGGGGGCGTACGTGATCGCCCGCCACGACGACCACTCGCATCTGGCGTACCAGCTCGAGCTGCCCCGCCGTTTCGGCGAGGCGCAGCAGGAGCTGAACATCGAGCCGGAGGCGAGCTACGTGGTCAGCGTGAAGAACCCGCAGGCGCCGTCGCCGCGCGGGGTCGGGCTGCCGGAATCCGAGAAGGGACAGCTCCCGTCGGAGTTGCAGGAGCGATTTCGCAATCGTCGCTTCGTGTCACTCGACCCACCCGACTTCCTCGACCATCCGGGCACGGAGCTGCTGCTGATCGGGGCGGCGCACGACGCGTCCGAGGAGTTGCGGCTCAACCTCGACGTGGAGGTGGAACGCGCGGCGCGCAGCACGATCTTCGACGATCTGGTCCTCGGCCGCGAGGAGCGGCCGGTGGAGCCGCTGTTCGAAGGCAGGTGGCGGTGAGCCCTGGGGGGGGTTGCCTTGATGCCGCAGATGAGGGGCGCATCACTTCATATACTAAAACTTTGCATAGCCTGCAACGTTGCGCTGTAGTCTCGCGCGGTGAGCCACGAATCGGCCGGGTCGGCGCTCGGCCGAAGAGAACGCAAGAAGCGACAGACCCGCGACGCGCTGATCGACGCCGCGCTCCGTCTGGTCGCCGAGCGTGGGCTGGAGAACGTGACGGTCGAGGAGATCAGCGAGGCCGCGGACGTCTCATCGCGCACCTTCTTCAACTATTTCGGCAGCAAGGACGAGGCCATCACGGGCGACCATGTGGTCGACGGCGTCGAGATCGGTGAACGCCTCGCCGCCATACCGCCGGAGATTCCCACCATCCACGCCATCCGGCTCGCGCTGGCTCCGACCGTCGTCCAGATGCAGACCGACCAGGAGCGCTGGTTCCTGCGTATGCAGGTCCTGACCAGCAATCCCGATCTCCTGCCCCGACTGCTCACCCGCAGCGCGGAGGCGGAGCGCGCGATGGTGGCCGCCGTCGCCGTGCGTACCGGCGTCGGTCCCGACCATGGCTATCCCCTGCTCGTGACCACGACCACCGGGGCCGCTTACCGCACCGCCATGATCCGGTGGGCGGCGTACGCCGGCACCGTGTCCCTGACCGAACTCGTCGACGAGGCCTTCGCCGACCTCGCCGCCGGCCTGCCCGACCCCGCTCGACCGCAAGCCTGACACTGACCGTCACACCACCATTGAGTTAGGACGCTTCATGACGACTGCCACCACGTCCGCCGATCCGGCCGGGATCGGCGATAACCCTCCGGAGCGGGCCGATAGCTCCGTGCCGGCGAAGATGTCCCGCCGCGAGGTGCTGCAGGCCCTCTCCGGCCTGCTGGTCGGCATGTTCGTCTCCATCCTGGCGTCGACGGTGGTGTCGAACGCGCTGCCGCGCATCATCGCCGACCTCAACGGCAGCCAGTCCGTCTACACCTGGATCGTCACGACCGAACTGCTCGCCATGACGGCCACCGTGCCGCTGTGGGGCAAGATGGCCGACCTCTACAGCCGGAAACTGCTCATCCAGCTGTCGCTCACCCTGTTCGCGGCGGGTTCGCTGATCGCCGGCTTCACGCCGAACGTCGAGGTGCTGATCGCCAGCCGCGTCGTGCAGGGCATCGGCGCCGGTGGCATGACCGCGCTCGCCATGATCGTGATGGCGGCGATGATCCCGCCCCGTGAGCTGGGCCGCTACTCCGGCATCTTCGGCGCGGTGTTCGGCATCGGCACCGTCGCCGGCCCGCTGATCGGCGGTGTGCTCGTGGACACGTCGTGGCTCGGCTGGCGCTGGTGTTTCCTGCTCGGCGTGCCGTTCACCCTGCTGTCGATCGCGCTACTGCAACGCACCCTGCACCTGCCCGTCGTACGCCGTGAGGTTCGCATCGACTGGCTCGGCGCCCTGCTCATCACCACGGGCGTCTCCACCCTGCTGGTGTGGTCGACCCTGGCCGGCAACAAGTTCGACTGGGCGTCGGGGTGGACCGCGGCTCTGGTCACCGCCGGTCTCGTCATTCTCGCTCTGGCGGTGTTCGTCGAGTCCCGCGCCGCGGAGCCGATCATCCCGCTCGACATCTTCCGCAACCGCACGGTGGCGCTGGCCACCCTCGCCAGCGTGCTCGTCGGCGTCGCCATGTTCGGCGGGACGGTGTTCCTCTCGCAGTACTTCCAGATCTCGCTCGGCAAGTCGCCCACCGTGGCGGGCCTGATGAGCCTGCCGCTGATCTTCGGGCTGCTCGTCTCCTCCACCGTGGCCGGACAGATGATCACGAAGTACGGCCGGTGGAAGGCGTACCTGGTCGCCGGTGGCGTGATCATGACGGTCGGCATGCTGCTGTTGGGCACCATCGACGCGCACACCAGCGTGCTGCTCCTGTCGCTCTACATGGCCGTCCTCGGCGTCGGCGTCGGCATGCTCATGCAGAACCTGGTCCTCGCCGCACAGAACGACGTGCCGGCACACGAGCTGGGTGCGACGACCTCGGTCCTCACGTTCTTCCGCAGCATGGGCGGGGCGATCGGCGTGAGCGCGCTCGGCGCGGTCCTCGCCAGCCGGGTGACCAGCCTGATGACGGAGAAGCTCGGTCCGCTCGCCGCCGGCGGCGGATCCGGCACCGCCGAGGTGCCCGACCTGGCCACCCTGCCCGCGCCCGTGCTGCAGATCGTGCAGGAGGTGTACGGGACGGCGACCGCCAACCTGTTCCTCGTCGGCGCGCCGATCGCGTTCCTGGGCCTCATCGCCGTGCTGTTCATCAAGGAGAAGCCGCTGTCCAACCTCAGCGGCGACGAGCGGCGGGCGCAGGAGGAGGCGGCCGGCGCGCTGCCGCACTGACAGCCGCGTGTGACAGAAACGGCCGGCCCTTCGAGGCCGGCCGTTTCCGTTGCGCATTCAGTGGCGTTCCAGGATGACCACCGGGATCTCCCGCGGCGCCTTGGCCGCGTACTCGTCGTACGTCGGGAAGATCCCCGCCTTCGGCTCCCACAGGCGTGGTCGTTCCTCCGCACCGGCCGCCCGGGCCGTGGCGATGAAGTTGTCGGCCTTCACCTGGACCCCGACCTCCGGCTCGGCGAGCAGGTTCGCTGCGTTTCCATTGCCGAGAGCACTCGTTTAATTCAGCATCGGGAATTCGAGGCAATCGCGATGCGCGCACCCGCGGATTCGTCAGGCGACGGCGCCCTGGCGGGCTCACGCTGAGCGGCATCGGCCGCGCGGGCCGGAGCGGGGGTGCGGATGATGGGCAATGCGCTCATCGTCGTCACCATTACCGCCGGCGCTCTGGTGGTCGGGTGGCTGATCGGCCGGATATTCCTGTGGACTGCGAAACATATCCGGCACGAGGTCTACCGGCAGGAAACGAAGCATCGCTGGCAATACGCGGTCAGCGCCGTCTCCGTCACCGCCGCACTGTACTTCGGACTGCCGCGCGCGGGAGTCCCGATAGCCCGTCATGGCCTGTTGCGCCACGCCCTGCTGATAGCGCTGATCATCAGCGTCGCCCGGCTGGTGTTCAAGACGCTGCAGGTCGCCGAAGAAGCGCTCTTCGAACATTTCCCGAGCGACGTGCCGGAGCACCGACGCGCCCGACGTGCGCGCACCCGGATACAGGTGCTCCGGCGACTCATGGCCACGGTCACCGCCGTGTTGACGGTCGGCGCGATCCTGATGACCATCCCGCAGGTCCGCCAGGTCGGGGCCACGCTGCTGACCTCCGCCGGGATTTTGGGCATCATCCTCAGCATCGCCGGCCAGACCACGCTCACACACGCGGCGGCCGGCCTTCAGGTCACCTTCTCCGACGCCCTTCGCATCGATGACATCGTCGTCGTGGACGGTGAGTGGGGACGCATCGAACAGATCCGACTCACCCACGTGGTCCTGCGGGCCTGGGACGACCGCCGGCTGATCCTGCCGACCATCTACTTCACCACGAAGTCCTACCAGAACTGGACCCGCTTCGAGACGCCGATCCTCGGCACCGTCGAGCTGCAACTGGACTACACCGCCGACCTGCGGGCCATGCGCGCCGAGACGCGACGCATCATCGAAAACTCCCCGTGCTGGGACCGCCTGCACTGGCAACTCCAGATGATCGAGACCTCCCCGCAGTCGACGACGATCCGCGTCACCGTCTCCGCCGGGGACGGTCCGAGCGCCTGGAACCTCCGCTGCGAACTGCGCGAGGGCCTCGTCCAGTACCTGCGTGACCAGCACCCGCAGTGGTTGCCGCGGATGCGCAACGCATACCAGCCGTGAGGATCGGCTCGGGCGCGATGAGCGCCCGGTGGAGCCCGTGTTCGAAGCCGGGTAGCGGTGGCGCGTTCGGTGGCCGACCAGCGTCTCCGTGACCAGCGTCGTGCTCAGGTAGGCCCACGCTGGTCAGCCCCGAGCCTCGGCTACGAAAGTCAGAGAATCCGCGTCACCTGCTCAGCGGCAACCCGGGAGGCGACCACCGCAGGGTCGAGGTTGGCGCAGAGCACGACCGACGCGCCGGCGGCCAGCGGCGCCAACAGCCACTTGACCGGATGCTCGTGCTCGGCCGCGTTCACGAGCAACCGGTCGCCCCCGCGCAGGTCAAACAATTCGGCGAGCGCCTGCGCCAGGCTCCCCCACTCCTGATAGCTGGTGCCGTCGACGCTCGCCGCGTCCGAACGACGGATCATCGCGTACGCCGGCAGGCTCTCTGTGTAGTCACGCACCTCGGCCATGTAGTCCCGGTATCCGTCCGGGACCTCGCACAGCCGAGCACCGGCCGGCGCGAGACCGAGGACGAAACGGTGATCTGCCTCGGGCACGTCCTCAAGCCAGTTGTCCAACCGGTTGCGGGCGACGAAGGTGGCGTCCAGCGGTGCGTCGGCGCCCGGGCCCAGTTCCGGCAAGCCGGCGGTCGCCGTCGAGCGGAATGACACCGCCACACCGGCCGACCAGGCGCCCAGCAGCACAGCTGCGGTCTGCCAGTGCGGCGGCAGCAGCACCGCCGCGCGGCTGCCGACGCCCAACCCGCAGCCCTCGTGCAGCAGCCCCGCGGTCCGCGCCGCCCAGCCACCCAGCTCCGTCGCGGACAGCTCGGTGCGCTCGCCGGTGGCGTCGTCGTAGTACGTGAGAAGTGGACGGTCAGGCTCAGCGACCGCGCCGCCGACGAACAGGGAAGGTACGCCGGCAGCAGCAGTTGCGTCCATCGAGAACCCCCGGAAAGCGGTGCATCGGTCGATGCCACCTTAACGACCGACGCCGGCGAGAAGACGCCGACCGGTCCGCACGGCAGCGACCGGCAAGCCATGTCACGTACGTGAAACGGGCGCGCCCTTGATCTTGAATGTCGTACCCATACGGCACGATATGCGCCATGAGTGGTTGACCCCTCCGCCGCTGCGGGTCGGTTCCCGCGTCGACTTCGTCGCGCACTTCCTCGGCCGACGGCTGGCCTACACGCCCGCCTGAGGTTCACCCCTGGCGCGGGCGTGCGAGAGTGTGGTCCGGGCTGAGCGGGGGTAGCGCGCGATCCCCCTTGAGCAGGGAAGGCAGTCCGCCGATGTTCAACACCGCACGCCTGCAGGTCGTACTGGAGATCGCCCGGCACGGCACCATCGTCGCCGCTGCCGAGCAGCTCCGGCTGAGCCCGTCGGCGGTCTCGCACCAGCTCGCCACGCTGGAGCAGGAGGCCGGCGTGGCGTTGGTGGACCGGGGGCCGCGCAGCCTGCGGCTCACGGTCGCGGGCCAGCGTCTCGCGGACTACGCGCAGCAGATCGCCGACCTGATGTCGGCCGCCCGCGACGAACTCTCCGCGCACGGCGAGGGGCGGCGGGGGTTACTGCGGATCGGGTTCTTCGCCACCGCTGGCACCGAGCTGCTCCCCCACGCGCTGTCGAGTTTCACCCGCGACCATCCGCAGGTCGAGTTGGCGCTGATCCTGGGGCAGCCGCACGAGCTGCTGCCCCGCCTCAACCAGGGTGAGCTCGACCTCGTGGTGGTCTTCGACCATCCGTTGAGTCCGGCGCCCGATCCGTCCTTCGCGAAGGTCTCGCCGCTGATGGTGGACCCGCAGCTGGTGGTGCTCCCCGCCGACCACCCGCTGAGCGGTCGGCGGCGGCTGCGCCTCGGGGACCTCGCGGACGAGCCGTGGATCACCACCCTCGGGGTGCAGGACGAGGTCTCGGTGCTGGAGCTGGCGGCGCGGGGAGAAGGTTTCCAGCCGAGGGTCCGGTGCCGCAGCGACCACTACGAGGTCGTGCTCGGCCTGGTCCGGGCCGGCGTCGGCGTCGCGCTGGTGCCGTCGCTCGGTCTGCGCAACCCCGGTGGCGTGGCCGTCCGGCAGCTCGCGCACGCCAACCTGCATCGGGAGATCGGCGTGGCGCTGCGGCCGGGCAATCCGAATCCGGTGGTGGGCAGCTTCGTCGACCGGCTGACCGACGCCGCGGAGTGGCTCAGTCAGGAGCTCTCCGAGCGGTGGGCTCCGGTGCCGGCGAGCCCGTCGACCACCGTCCCCCACCGCCGCAGCTCCGCCACGGCGGCCCGCTCAGCCCCGGACTCGAACGCCGCGATCACGGCGTAGACGACGGTGTGCCGGCCGAACACGATCCCGGCGTCGGCCCGTACCCCGGTGTCGGTGCCGGTCTTGTTCAGCACCAGAACACCGTCGGTCGACCACGGATCGTGGTCGATGGTGTCGGCGACGAGCGCGCGGTCGGTGTTGCCGGCGAGCCATTGCTGCAGCAACGCGCAGGCGGCCGGGCTCTGCCAGGTCCCGGCCGCCACGTCGGCGAGGAACGCGCAGAGCTCGCGGGCGGTGCCGGTCGCGAAGGTCGCCGGTACGTCGGGGCCACGGGCGGCCCGGATGCGGTCGTGCACCGTCGTGTGCAGCAGGCCGGCGCGGCGGGCGAGATCCCGCACGGCGTCCAGCGTCACCACGCGGAGCAGGGCGTTCGTGGCGGCGTTGTCGCTGACCGCGGCCACGGCCGTGGCCAGGTCGGCCACCGTGTACTGCCGGGGCGAGAGCAGGCCGAGCAGACCGGTGCCGCCGAGCTGGCGGTCAGCGCCGAGCAGCTCGATCGGCTGGTCGGCGGCGAGCGTGCCGTCGGTGAGCCGACGGGCCACCTCGCCGAGGAGCAGCACCTTGCCGACGCTGGCCAGCGGGAGGACCAGGTCGGGCTCGGTCGTGAGGGTGTGGCCGTCGTCCAGCCGCCGCACCATCACCCCGACCCGTACGCCCGCGGCTGTGCCGTTCACGGCCGATCCCGCCCGGCGGGCTCCCGATCCGGTACGGCCAGCACGCGCCCCGGTCGCGCGTCGGTGACGTCGTCGCCGTCCACGACGATCTCCCCCGCCACCACCACGCAGCGGACTCCGCGCGGTGCCGCCAGCGGATCGTCGTACGTGGCGCCGTCGGCGACCCGCTGCGGGTCGAAGACCACCAGGTCCGCGGCGTACCCGTCGGCGAGTAGGCCCCGGTCGCGCAGGCCGAAGCGGCGGGCGGGCATCGCGGTCATCTTGTGCACGGCTTCCGCCAGGCTCAGCAGACCCACGTCGCGGACGTAGTGGCCGAGCACCCGGGTGAAGCTCCCCGCCCAGCGCGGGTGGGGGCGGCCGGGCTTCGGTACGCCGTCGGAGCAGAGCATGGTGAGCGGGCTGGCCAGCACCCGGCGTACGTCGTCCTCGTGCATCGAGTGGCTGAGGATGGTGACGTCGCCGCGCTCGGCGACGAGCAGGGCGCAGGCGTAGTGGACCGGGTCGGTGCCCGCCGCGGCGGCGAGCTCGGCGATGGTGTGGCCCTGGACGTTCGGGCTGTTCGGCGCGGACGCCACCCTGATCAGGTCCCAGCCGCCGTTACCGACGGTGTTCTCCCAGCCCGGCACGCCGGCCACGATGTCGGCGCGGATCCGCTCGCGGACCGCGGGCTCGGCGATGGCGGCGAGCATCGCCGGCACCCCGTCGGCGATCACCCACGGGGGGAGCATCGCGTGCAGCGCGGTGCTGCCGGCGGTGTACGGGTAGACGTCGCAGGTGACGTCCAGCCCTTCGGCGCGTGCCCGGTCCAGCCGGGCCAGGGTGCGGACGGTGGCGCCCCAGGCACGTCGACCGGCCGTCTTGTGGTGCGAGACCTGCAGTGCCGACCCGGCCGCGGCGGCTATCTCGATCGCCTCTTCGAGCGCCGACTCCACCTGGGACATCTCGTCGCGCAGGTGCGTCACGTACGGCTTGCCGTGCGCGGCGGCCACCCGGGCCAGCGCGATGACCTCGTCGGTGCCCGCGTTGACGCCCGGTGAGTAGATCAGGCCGGTGGAGAGCCCGGCCGCGCCCGCGGCGAGCGCCCCGTCGAGCAGCTCGCCCATCCGCCGGATCTCGTCGGGGGTGGCCCGTCGCTGCGCGAAGCCGACGACCGCGGCGCGCAGCGTGCCGTGTCCCACCAGGGCGGCGAGGTGGTTGCGCCGGGCCACGCCCTGCGCGGCGGCGAACTCGGGGAAAGACGCGTACGACGCCGCCGGCGGGCCGAACGTGGCGGCGATCAGCTCCCCTACCGGGCCGCTGCGCTCGGGCGGGACCGGGAAGGGGCTGATCCCGCAGTTGCCGCAGATCTCGGTGGTGACGCCCTGCCGCAGCGGCGCCCCGCGCAACACCTCCCGCTGCGGGTCATCGCCAGCCAGCAGGTCGGAGTGCGTGTGTACGTCGATGAAGCCCGGCGTGACGACCAGACCCGCCGCGTCCACCACCTGGACGGCGGGGGTACGGCTCTGCGGCGGCAACAGCACCAGCCGCCCGTCCCGTACGCCCACGTCGGCGGCGCGGGCCGGCGAGCCGGTGCCGTCGAGCACGTCCCCGCCGGTGACCAGCAGGTCCAGCCGCGCCATCAGAGCACCTTGGACAGGAACGCGCGGGTACGGTCCTGGCGCGGCGCGGCGAGAACGTCCCGGGGCGCGCCCTCTTCGATGATCAGGCCTTCGTCCATGAAGACCAGGTGGTCGCCGACCTCGCGGGCGAAGCCCATCTCATGCGTCACCACGATCATCGTCATGCCGCTGGCCGCCAGGTCCTTCATCACCTCGAGCACCTCGCCGACGAGTTCGGGGTCGAGCGCCGAGGTCGGCTCGTCGAAGAGCATCAGCTTCGGTGACATCGCCAGGGACCGGGCGATGGCCACCCGCTGCTGCTGACCGCCGGAGAGCTGCGCCGGGTAGTGGTGCGCCCGGTCGGCGAGCCCGACCCGGTCGAGCAGGTCGCCGGCGCGCTTGCGGGCCTCGGCCGCCCCGACGCCCTTCACGGCGACCAGGCCCTCCATCACGTTCTCCAGCGCGGTGCGGTGCGGGAAGAGGTGGAACCGCTGGAACACCATGCCGATCGACTCGCGCTGCCGGCGCAGCCGGGCGTCCGGCAGTGGCCGCAGCCGCCCACCGCGCTCCTCGTAGCCGATCAGCTCGCCGTCGACGTACACCCGGCCGCCCTGCGGCTCCTCAAGGTGGTTCAGGCAACGCAGCAGGGTGGACTTGCCGGAGCCGGAGGGCCCGACCACGCAGACCACCTGGCCGTGCTCGATGACCAGATCAATGCCGCGGAGCACCTCGAGCCGGCCGAAGCTCTTGCGCAGCGCCCGGCACTGCACCATCGGCGCCGTCATCGCGCGGCCCCCGAGAACCGCAGGTTGCGGCCGATCCGTCCGCGCAGGGTGCCCGGCACGGTGGCCCCGAAGCCGCGGCTGAACCGGCGTTCCAGGAAGTACTGGCCGATGCTGGCGACCGTGGTGAGGACCAGGTACCAGATGGACGCGACGATGAGCAGGGCGATCACCTCGAAGTTCGTCAGGTAGAGCCGCTGGGCGACGGTGAGCAGGTCGGCGCCGGCGATGACCGAGACGAGCGAGGTGGTCTTCAGCATGGAGATGAACTGGTTGCCGGTCGGCGGGACGATGATCCGCATCGCCTGCGGCAGCACCACCCGCTTCATGATCTTCAGGCGGGACATGCCGAGCGCCGCGGCGGCCTCCTGCTGGCCGGGATCCACGGCCCGCAGACCCGCCCGGACGATCTCGCTCATGTAGGCGCCCTCGTTGATGCTGAGGCCGAGCAGCGCCGCGACAAAACCGGTGACGAGGACGTTGGTCTCCCAGGTCACCAGCTTCGGTCCACCGAACGGGACGCCCAGACCGATCTCCGGGAAGATCAGCGCGATGTTGAACCAGAAGATCAGCTGCACCAGCAGCGGCGTGCCGCGGAAGAACCAGACGTACGCCACGGCGCCGGTGCGCAGGATCCGGCTGTCGGAGACCTGCATCAGCGCGACGATCACGCCGAGCACCACACCGATGACCATCGAGGCGACGGTGAGCTGGATGGTGACCCAGAGCCCGTCCAGGATCACCTGGTCGAACTGGTAGGCGACGACGATGTCCCAGTGCAGGTTGGGGTTGACGGCGATGCTCCAGCCCAGCCAGACCAGGACCATCGCCATGACCCCGGCGGCGACCCAGCGTCCGGGCCGTACCGGATGACTGATCCGGTTCGTCTCCGGCGCGTCGGAGCCGGCGGGCCCGGCCGGAGCCGGGCCCGCCGCGGGCTTGTCCACCGATGTGCTCACTTCTGGTCGTTGACCGTGGCGGTCTTGACGCCGCTGCCCTGCACGCCCCACTTCTCGAGGAGCTTGGTGTAATCACCCGAGTCGATCAGCTCCTGGAGCGCCTTCTGCACGGCGTCGCGCAGACCGCTGTCCTTCTTGTCGATCGCGATGCCCCACGGGCCGGCCTCGTACTGCGCCTCCAGCACCTCGTACTTGCCGCTCTCCTGCGCGAGCAGCTTGGCCACCGGATAGTCGACGATGGTGGCGACGGCCCGTCCGGCGTCGATCTGCAGCAGGCCGGTGGGGGCGTCCTCGCTCTGCGAGATCGTCATCTTCTTGGCGCACGTGGTGTTCTGCTTCTCGCCGATGGCGAGGTTGGAGCTGCCCTTGGCGAGCACCACGGCCCGGCCGCAGAGGTCGGCCAGGTCCTTGACGCCGGCGGGGTTGCCCTTGGCCACCATGATCGCGCCACCGGCCTGGAAGTAGTCGACGAAGTCGACGACCTTACGGCGCTCCTCGGTGTCGCTCATCGAGGACATCGCCAGGTCCCAGCGGTCGGCCTGCAGACCCGGGATCAGGCCGGGGAAGCTGGCGTTGGTCATCTCCAGCTTCAGCCCGAGCCGCCCGGCGATCGCCGCGGCCAGCTCCGGGTCGACCCCGATCAGCTCCTGGGTGCCCTTCTTGTACATCTCCATCGGGGGGTAACCCTCGGCGGTGGCGACCCGGAGCACGCCCTTGGACTTCAGAGCGGCCGGCACCAGGTCGGCGGCCTTGGCGCCGGCGGCAGCCGAGGCGGACCCGCCGGACTGCGGCGCCTGACCGCTCGTGGAGCGGCCGCAGCCGGTGACGGCGAGCGAGAGTGCGGCGAGACCGACGACGACGCGAAGCGCATGCTTCCTGAGCACCGGAAACCTCCTGGTGGGACGACTGGCGGGACCCTATCGCGGGACCCGCCAGCATGAACAGCCTGAATGCTTCCGATGCTGAGCATCGCAACTACGCATGCTCTGATGCCGCGGGAGCGGTCCCGTGGTCGCGGGGCACCACCGAGCTGCGGGACACCCTGCCGGAGCGGCACAGGAGACGCGTACGGCGACTGCTGCGGCCGCACGCACCGCGGGCAGACGACGGCGACGCGGAACAGCTCACGCGGTCGGCTTCAGCGCGGTCGGCGACACCGCCTACCTGCTGCGAACCTGGCGTGCCCACCCGAACTGGCCGTCCGCTACGAAGCCATGATCCACATCGTCGCCGTCAACGGTTGGCTGCGAGCACTCGAAAGACGGCCATCGAATCGTCGACAGTTGATAGTGAAGCGCCGCTCACACCCCGCGTGACCAGCAATACAGACCCTAAAGGCGGAATTGCCACGAGATCACGATCTCGACATCCCAGGCACGTAGATAATGCAAATGGCCCGTGCAATGTCGCCGTCGCCGTGACTGTCGTGTCAGTTCGAAATCGTTAGGTCGTACTTTCGTGTCCCCGCTCACGCTGCTGGCTCTCACCGGCAACGTCCTGTCCACCGTCGCTGTTCTCCCCCACCTCACCCAGGCGATCCGCGAACGCCGCCCGAGCGGGTCCGCCTTCGGGTGGACCCTCGGAGCCCTCTGCGGCCTGCTCTGGCTCGCCTACGGCATCCTCACCGACAACATGATCGTCGGCGCACCCGGCTGGATCACTGTTCCCGTCGGCGCCGCACTGGCCCTCTGGTGCTGGAAGGATGAACGCTCTCCTGTCATGGCACTGGTCGCCCCGTCCTTGGCCTCGGCCCCGGCCGTCGCGCCCGCAAGACCCGTCGGGGTGACGACATCGCCGAAGCAGGCCACAATCCCGCTGCAGCCGACGACAACGACCTTGACGATGCCGAAGATCACCACACCCTGCACGCCCCCGCGACGGCAACTACGCCGAGCGCCAGCGCTCCGCTCCCGCGTCGCAGCAGGACGCGGTCAGTTCTGACACCGAGCGCCACAGCAACACGTAGCAGCCCCGGCATGTTCGTCGATGCCGGGGCTGCTACGCGCCGTCTTGAGCCGGGCCAGAGCATGTTGGGCGCGGGCACGGGATGTTTCGGTGTACGCCGTTGCGGTCCTGCTTCCACACCAGTACCTATTGACTATCGATAGGAGACGCGCGATAGTCGATCGGTGGTCACAGAGTATCGAGCGGTAGCCGCTCTCAGAGTCTTCCTCGTGTTGCTGTTCGGGATCTTGATCGTGTTCCAGACCCTCTCGCTCCCCGGACAGTTCGCGCACATGGCCGAGGAGTCCCCGGACCTTGCCTACCTCAGGTGGCCGATGACTGCCGTCTCGGTGTTCTGGGTGCTGTGTATTCAGGTGGTGATCGTGTCCACCTGGAAGTTGCTCACCCTGGTCAAGAACGACCGCATCTTCAGTGACGCCTCTTTGTCGTGGGTGAACGCGATCGTGTGGGCGATCGTCGCGGCCTGGGGGGTGCTGGTGGGCGTGTTTCTGTATTTCGGTTTCAGGGCGTCGGACCCCGGACTGCCGCTCCTGCTGTTCTTGATGGTGGTGGGCGTCACCGTGCTGGGGCTCCTGATGGTGGTGATGCGCGCACTGTTGCGACAGGCCACGACACTGCGGACCGACATGCAAGCGGTGATCTGATGCCGATCATCGTCCGCATCGACGTCGAGCTGGCCAAACGCAAGATGAGCGTCGGTGAATTCGCCGAGCGTGTCGGGCTCACACCGGCGAACGTGGCGGTGCTGAAGAACGGTCGTGCCAAAGCTGTTCGTTTCAGCACCCTGGAAGCCATGTGCCGGGTGCTCGACTGCCAGCCCGGTGACCTGCTCGAGTGGGTCGAGGAATGAACCGTCACGGCGCACCACGGCAGGCCGATGACTCGCCGGGCCTCCAGTTCCTGGGCGCCGTGCTCGTCGTCGGCGCGATTGCGTTCGGCGTGAGGATCGCCCGACGCAGCAGGTAGCAGTACACCCGCCAGAGCTCAGCCGCGCCGCCCGACCCGCGGTACGCGGCCGTACTGGTCCCGCCGTCGACGGCTTCGACTACCGTCCCGTGCCTCAATTCGACCCGCCGCAACCCGCTGCGCAACATCCGGGATGTAGTGCCTTCGTCGTGGCGCGAAGCCACTACATCCCGACTTAGCGCCATCTGGCGCCCGCCACCCTTCGCCCTAACGGTCCGGGGTGTCGGCGGGCGCCATCACACGCAGCGCGTTGGGGTCCAGGCCGATCCGGATCGGGCTCTCGCCGCACAACTCCCCGTCTACCTCCACGCGCGCCGGTCGGTCCGTTTCCAGCGACAGTTCGCGCACGGCGAGGAACGGCTCCTCGCCCAGCGTGCGACGATGCCCCGTCGCCGCGTTACGGGTCGTCTCACGCAGCAACTCCCGGCGCGTCGGGCCGCCCACCGGGTACGCGACCAGCAGCCGGTCGTCGGCGTCGCTGTCCGCCGTTATCGGCCGGCCGGCGTGGAAGCCGCCGTTCGCCACGTACAGCTGGTGGGTGACGAACTCGTGTTCGCGCCCGTCGGCGCGAACGGTGGCGCGCAGCGGCCGATGCCGGGTCAGCAGCGCCAGCGCGGTCATCGGGTACGCCAGCCGGCCGGTGGCCCGCTTGAGCCGCGGCGGCGTCCGGAGCATCACGTCGGCGGAGAGCCCGATGCCGACGTGATTGGTGAACCGCATCCCGCCGACCAGCCCGAGGTCAACGTCGATCACCTTGCCGTCGGCGAGGACCGCGACCGCCGCGTCCAGATCGAGCGGGATGCCGACCGTACGCGCGAAGTTGTTGGTGGTGCCCAGCGGCAGCAGGCCGAGCGCGATGTCGCGGTGGGCGAGCAGGCGCGCCGCCGTACTGATCGTGCCGTCGCCACCGCCGACGACCAGGAGATCCGGCCCGAGTCCGGCCGCCGCGGCGAGGCTGCGCTCGAGCTCGCCGGGCCGGTCGACCGGATACGTGCCGAGCAGTTTGAAGCCGGCCTCCGCCAGCAGCGACCGGGCCCGGTCGTAGAGGCGGCGGCCCCGGCGGGAACGGGCGTTGACGACGAGCGCCGCACGCCGCTCTCCTCGGACGGCCGTGGTCAACTCCTGCTTCGATCGCATAGGGGCAGACGCTATCGCCGAACGACCCCCGCGTGGACGGTTCAGGGACCCACCGAGAAGCGAGCGTCGCCGTCGCGGGAGATCCTGCCGCTGGTGACACCAACATGCAGCCCGTACCGCAGCAGCTTCTCGGCCGCCTCGGTGCGGCGCCGGTACCCGAGCAATTCGAGCGCGGCCCGCAGCAGCTGCTCCTCCCCCAGGTGCGGGCGCTGCGCCAACGCGTGGGTCAGCGCGTTGGCGACCTCCTCCGGCGGCACCTCCTCGAACTTCCGATCCGAACTGACCTGGGTGACCCGGTAGCCGCGCGAGGTATGCGGATCCACCCCGACGGGCCAGGCGAAAACGCCGATGTGGGGATGACGGTGGAGGGCGTCAGCGTCCACCAGCTTCAACACGAGTTCGCGGCGGTCCTCCCGCGTGCGCGCGAAGCCGAACCGGGCGAGCGCGAGCCGCGCGAGGCGGTGCTGCTCGATCGGCCCTTCGGCCACGATGATCTCGCGCAGGCTCTCCCGGACCATCGACTGGATCCGGCGGTCGCTACCGATCAGGTCGATGTCCGCCTGGGTGCCGATCGGCGTCGGCACGTACGGCACGAACGGGCTCGCCGTCGGACTGCCCGCCGGCGGAGCGAACGGCCGACGCTCGGCGCGGACGCCGGGTGCGTCGGATTGGACGGCAGGGGCCAGCGACGCGATCGGCGCGACAGGCGGCTCAACCGCCGTCACGCCCGACGTGTCATGGCGCTTTTCCGGCTCGGTACGCGCGGCCGGGACCTCGATACGCCGCGTCGGCGCCCCGGCGGCAGGCGCAGCAGCGGAGCGCTCCGTCGGCGTGTCTGCCGGCGCGACGGCAGGGAGCGTCTCCGTCGACGGTGGCGCCGCTGCCTCCGGCTCGTTGGCCGCGGCGACCGCCGCGTCGATCTGGTCCAGCACCGCCGAACGGTCGCGGATCCACGAGGGAAGCCAGAAGCGGACCATCGCCGGCCAGCCCATGATGGACCGGAGCAGGATCGGGGCCGAGTCGCGGTCGGCCACCGTCGGACGGCTGCCCCACTCCGGGCTGTCCAACATGACCGCGACCTGCCAGCGCGGGGACCCGACGGCGCGCACCGCGATGTCGACGGTGAAGTCCGACAGGCCGTGGGCGGTACGGACCTCATGCCCGCGCGCCCGGATCGCCCCGGCCACCTCGTCGCGGATCCGGCTCCGCCGCTCCGTCCGGTTGGTGGCCAGGTCCCCCAGCCGCTCGGCGCCGGCCGCGGCCATTTCGCAGTACGCCCGCAGGTGCTGCGTGCCGACCGCCGAGGTACGGGAGAGGTCGATGTCGGTCGGGTCGAACGAGGAGTAGAGGACGATCTGCCGACGGGCACGGGTGATCGCGACGTTGAGCCGTCGCTCGCCGCCGGTCTGGCTGAGCGGGCCGAAGTTCAGCGGCAGCTGGCCGGTCTCCGGGTTCGTGGAGAAGGCCAACGAGAAGAGGACGGCGTCGCGCTCATCGCCCTGCACGTTCTCCAGGTTCTTGACGAAGATCGGCTCCGCGACGGCACCGGACAGGTGCTCCCGGACCAGCGGGTCGGGGGTCTCCTCCAGCAGGTTGAGGATGAGGTCGCGCTGCTGGATGTTGAAGGTGACCACGCCGATCGACTGCGCGGCGGTGGCGGGGTCGTGCAGTCGTCGGCTGATCTCGTCGAGGATCGCGCGGGCCTCGACCTCGTTGGTGCGGCTGCCGCCGCGGTCGTACTGCCCGCTGACCCGCCGCCAGGTGATGCCGGCGGTGTCACCGGCGCCCGGCGACGGCAGGCTGGAGAGCTTGCTGTCGTAGTAGTAGCGGTTGGAGAAGGCGATCAGCGACTCGTCGTGGCTGCGGTAGTGCCAGGAGAGCCACCGCTGCGGCAGCCCCGATTCGACCGACTCGCTGAGGATGCTCTCCAGGTCCTCCGGGACCGGGGCGTCGCCCTCGTCCTGCTCCTCCGGCGCGTGGGTGGCCTGCATGATGCTGGTCGGCGGCATCTGCCGGGAGTCGCCGACCACGACCACCGCGCGACCGCGACCCATCGCCCCGACCGCCTCGGCGACCCGGATCTGGGACGCCTCGTCGAAGATGACCAGGTCGAAGCGTTGGCTGCCGGGGGCGAGGAAGTTCGCGGCCGAGGCCGGGCTGACCAGCACGCACGGGGTGAGCGCGAGCACGACGTCGGGGTAGAGCGCGAACAGTTCCCGGAACGACTTCCCGCCGCGCTTGCGGCGCAGTTCGGCGGCGAAGTCGGCGAAGCGGCCCCGGCGTTCGGTGGGGCTGAAGGGACGGCGACGTACCAGGACCGAGGGCAGGTGTTCCGGTAGCTCGGCACGGAGCTGACCGGCGGCGGCCTCGAACTGGGCGATCTCGTCGTCGTGCAGCTCCGGGTCGAAGTACTGGAGTCCGCCGGCGCGCAGCCGCTCGGCGAGGGAGGCAGCCGCGACGCCGCGCCGGTACGTCTCCTCGGCGAGCTGGGGATTGACCTCGCCGCGGAGCAGCTGGTCGCGGTATTCGTGCAGGCCGGCGGCGGCGAGCACGTCGGCGTGCGTCAGCACGGTCGCCCAGCGACGCAGCGGGAAAAGCTCCTCCGCGCGCAGGTCGTTCAGCCAGGTCGCGCCGTCGCGCTGCCAGGCGCCGAGCCAGTGCGACCCGCCCGCCCAGAGGCTCAGCTCCGGCGTGCCGCAGCGGAGCACACCCTGCCACGCGCGCCAGCCGGCGGCGGTCTGGTCCAACAGAGTGGCCTGAGCGTCGGTGAACCCGCGCTGGAACAGCTCCCACGCCGCGGGGTGCGCCGCCAGGAGGGTACGGCCGACGCCGGTCGCCTCCACCGCCCGCGCCAGCTGCGCCTCGGCCGTCGGATCGGTGGGACGCCAGCCACCGGGCAGGTAGAGCCCACCGATGGCGGCCAGCTGCTGGTGCAGGGCGGCGGCCTGGACCTGGGCGGCGAGCAGCCGACCGGTGAGCACCTCCACCTGCCCCGGGTCGACGGTCGCCCCCGGCTGCAGGTGCACGGAGAGGCGGTCGGCGATGCTCTGCCGGCGCTTGCGCTTGCCGAAGAGTCGCCTGCCCGCCTCCTGCGCCTCGGCGTGCCAGCCCGCCAGCTCGGCGAGAGCGAACAGGTCGGGTCGGAACGTCGCCAACTCGCCGGCGAAGCCGTGCCGGAACGCCGTCAGCTCCGCCTGGAGACGGTTCACCGCCTCGTCCCAACGCGGGTCCGACGCGCGCAGCATGCTGTCCCGGTCCGGCAGGAGGCCGCGGACGGCCAGCCAGGCGCCGGCCTGCAGCTCGCGGATCGCGTCCGGCGCGGCGAGCGTACGCATCAGGTCGACCAGCTCCGGTCGGGCCGCGAGGTCGGCGCGGACCCGTTCCAGCTCGGCCGCGACCTCGGTGACGGCGTCGGCGTGCAGACCGTCGAGATCGCGGCAGCCGCTGATCGCCCAGGGATGTTCGGGCCGGAGCCGGGCGGATCGGGCGGCGGCCGGGAACTCCTGCAGGGTGGTCTCGACGCGCGTGCGCTGCTCGGCCGGCGCGCCGAGATACGGCGCCGGGACGGGCGCGCTCGGCCCGTCGCCGTACGCGAGGACGTGCTCGTAGGCCGACCAGACCGACATGCCGGCGGCGTTGTCGGTGTGCACCTGCGCCGGATAGCCGGTCAGCGGCGCCAGCCGTGTGCGGTAGGCGGTCTCGACCGCGGTCCAGGTGCTGTCCCCGCCGCGTTCGTCCTGGTCGAGGGCGTCGCGGAGCTGTTGGCGGATCGCGTTGATGGACTGCTTGCGGCCGTGCAGATCGAGGGCGAAGGGTCCGAGGCCGATCTGCTTGAGGCGACGCTTGACCACGTCGAGCGCCGCCTGCTTCTCGGCGACGAAGAGTACGGAGCGTCCTGCGGTGACCGCGCGGGCGATCATGTTGGTGATGGTCTGGGACTTGCCGGTGCCGGGCGGTCCTTCCAGGACGAACGACTGGCCGCGCTCGGCCATGACGATGGCCTGCATCTGGGAGCCGTCGGCGGGGATCGGCAGGTGCAGCTGCGCCTCGTCGACGTGCAGGTCGTCCTCGCTGCCCGCGGGGTCGTCGAAGGAGGCCCCGGACGACTCCACGAGGTGCCGCACGACCGGGTTCTCCGAGAACGTCGACCAGTGGTCGGTGAGGTCCCGCCACATCTGGAAGGTGGAGAACTGCAGCAGCCGCAGGCTCGCCGTCTCGTCGATGCGGTAGTTGAGCCGGTTGTCGACGAGCCTCGTGTTGATCGCGGCGAGGGTCTTCGGGATGTCGATGCCGTGCTCGTCGAGGACGGGCTGCTCCAGCTCCGGGATGTGCACGCCGTGCTTGACCCGCAGCCACTCGATGAGGCAGTAGTTGGGATTGGCGGCCTCGGAGCCGTCGATGACGATCGCGTAGGGGCGTCGCCCGGTGCCGCCCTCGATGCGCACCGGCAGCAGGAAGAGCGGCGCGTACGCCTCTCCCCCGGTGGTCTTGGCGTGTACGAGGGTGCCGATGGTCAGGTACAGGTAGTTGCTGCCGGTCTCCTGCTCCATCGTGCGCGCCTCGCGCTGCAGCGACCGCATCGTGTTCGTGTAGCGCGCCTCGGTGACCGCGCCGTAGACCCGTCGGTCGGTGCGCAGCTCCCGGGTGAGCATCTCGGCGTCGAGGTCCTGCGCCCGTCGGGTGCCGGCCAGCTCGTGGACGTGGCTGATGTCGTCCTGCGGGATGATCTCCAGGTGCCGACCGTCGTGGATGAGGTCGTCCAGGAGCGCGAGCGCCCCGGCCGGCACGTGCAGCTCCAGCCCCCGGCCGCGCTTGGGGAGGTTGAGTAGCGGGTTGCGCAGGCTGAGATCGAGCAGCGACTTCTTCCACTGCTGCACCCGCGGCGGCGAGGAGTCGGACTGCTGCGGGGCCTCGTCGCCCTCGTCGGCGAGCTGACGCAGCTTGGCCAGCGCCACCCCGGCCGGCAGCTCGATGGAGCCGACGGCCTGCGTCGGCGGCTCGGCGTCGACCGGCGCGGCGGCGACCAGTTCGTCGGTCGAGGGCAGCGGCCGGATTCCGGAGCGGTGGGCCAGGTGTACGTCGACGACGCCCTGCAGCTTCTGGCCCTCGCCGCGGAAGTGGCCGAGGCCGGCCTGCACGGCCTCGGTGAAGGTGGCGGTCTGCGTGCCCGGCCCGATCCTGGTGAGCTCGACCGGCACCGCCCGGCCGGACTCGACCAGGGAGATGAGCAGGTTGGTCTCGGTCACCGCGGCGGAGCTGAGCCGCTCCTCCTCGAGCAGGAAGCCGCCGAAGGCGTGCCCCTCGGTGAGGAAGACGAGCGGGTGCAGCCCGGCGGCCTCCAGGCAGGCGGCGTAGGTGACCGACAGGTCGAGGCAGTTGCCGAGCCGGCCGTCCAGAACCGCTGCGGTGGTCCGTAGCTTCTGACCGGTCTGCTCGAAGGACGCCGGCAGGACCTGGTACGTGATGTCGAGTTGGCGCAGCGCCTCGTAGATCGCGCCGGCGATGTGGGCGGCGCGCTCCGCGCCGGCCTGGTAACCCTGCAGCGATCCCGATCCGGTCCGGGCCAGGAGAATCTGCGTTGCCGCGAGCAGGACGGCGTTCACGGCCCGGGTGTTGGGCTGCACGAAGGCGGCGAGCGAGTCGTAGAGGGCGGGACTGTTGAACCACTCGTTGTGGGCCAGGACCCGGGACGGGGCGACCAGGCGCAGGTCGGGCCGGCCGGCGCTCCGTGCGGTGAGCCGGTAGTCGACGGGAAACGCCTCGTCGGTGCGACCGAGCAGCCCACGGTCGGGGGTGAACTCCCGGAAATCGTCCCAGCTGGTGCTCGCGCCCGGCTGCAGCGCGGTGGTGAGCGTGCGCGTCCACGGCTCGGTGAGCGCGCCGTCGGGGCCGAGCAGCTCCAGCGTCAGCGACACCTCCGCCAGCGCGACGCCGCCGCGGTTGGTCAGCGCCAGGTGGCGCACCAGCGGCACCCGGTTGTGCACCAGGGCGGCATTGATGGCCGGCTGCACGAGCAACTCCAGGGCGAGCTGCCCGTCGTCGGTCGCGAACTGCTCGAAGACGCTGTCAGGCATGGCGCATTCTCCCAGGTAGCGGTGCGGGCGGCGCCAGCCTAGCCGCAGGGCCCGTCATTCCCTCCGCGCGCACGGTGGCCGATCTTGTCGGTCCCCGCGCCTAGGCTGCCGCCCCGTGAGCATGAACGGGAACTGGCTGCGGGTGACTCCGGCCGAGCTGACGCGTGCCAAGGACGACCTCGACTGGGCGCGGTCGCTCGCCGACGCCGCTATGGACGCCGAAGACGGTCGCCTCGACGGCACGGACAAGGCGTGGGACGCCTTCGACTTCCTGCTGCGGCGTCGCGGCGTCGACCTGGGGATCGTGCACGGCGCCGAGGCGTTCGTCGACACGCCCGACGAGGAGCCGGACGACGACGAGTGGCTCGAGGACCTGGAGCACGACTGGGGCTACGGCCCGCCCCGGTACCTCACTCCAGAGCAGGTGGCGGCAGCGTCGGAGGTGCTCAACGCCGTGACCGAGGAGGAGCTGAGCCGTGGCGTCGACCAGGCGGAGCTGGGGGCCGCCGACGTGTATCCGGCGGTCTGGGACCGGCCGGACCAGCTCGGCTGGGTGACGCACCACCTGCCGTACGCGCAGCGGTTCTTCGCCGCCGCCGCGAAGGAGGGCGACGCCATCATCTGCTGGCTCGACTAGATCCGCGGCCGGCAAGCTTGAGAGGATCATCGGGTGAGGACGACGTCCCGACGCCTGCCGTCGAACTGTACGAGCATGTAGGTGCGATGGCCGGCTGGCAGGCGCCCGTCGGTCTACATAGGGGCACCGTTCATGGGTGTCCACGTCGACGTGGCAGCGCTGCGCGGCCTACCGGCGCTGTTCGACCGGCTCGGCGATGACGAGCCTGTACCGTGCGGCCGTCCCGTCTGCGCCATTCGCCGACCGGGCGGAACCGCAAGACAGCCTCGGCGGGGTGCCCGACTACAGCAAGGACGATGCGTTCCAGTTCGAGCGCAGCTCTGGGACATGGCCAACCCGACGTCGCTGACGCGGGACGCCACGGCGGGGCGATTGACACTGACCGCCGTCAGGGCGTCCACTGGGCGTGAGGCCGCTTCCCGGTCCGACCCGACTCGCCGGATTCGCGCGGCCAGTCAGTCCCGGGAGAGAAACATGGACTCCTTGCCCGTCAAGCCACCGCAGGACGCCGTGACGATCCGCCGGCTGCGCCTCGGCATCGGGGCGGTGGGCATCGCGCTGCCGATCGTGCTGACCTTCGGCAATGCCCTGCTCACCGGCGAGCGCACCCTGCTCGACTCGATCAGCGCCTACTACTACACCGACATGCGGGACGTCTTCGTCGGCAGCATGTGCGCGATCGGCGTCTTCCTCATCTGCTACCGCTACGAGAGACTCGACGACCTGCTGAGCACGATCGCCGGGGTGCTGGCGATCGCGGTGGCGTTGTTCCCCGTCGCACCGACCGTTCCGCCCGGCACGCTCAGCTCGACCGACATCACCATCGGCCGGGTGCACCAGGTCTGCGCCGCGGCGCTGTTCGTGCTCCTCGCCATCTTCTGTATCTTCCTGTTCCCCAGAGCAAGATCGGCGAGGGCCCGCGCGATGCCGGAGAAGCGGGGGCCCCGCAACGCCATCTACTACGCCTGCGGCGGCATCATCCTCGGGGCCATCACGCTCGCCGTGGCGAGCAACGCGCTCCCGCAGCCCACCCGCGACACCCTCAAACCGCTGTTCTGGTGCGAGGTGGTCGCCGTGTTCGCCTTCGGCGCCGCGTGGCTGATCAAGGGCGAAGCGCTGTACAGGGACTCGCACCTAGGGATTCCGACCGGCAGTGGGCTGGTCCGCGGCGGGCCTCGGACCGGGGACTCGATCAGCCCGAGCGGGGCGCCGGCCGGGCCGTAGCGGCGCCGCTCCCCCATCACCGGACCAGCATCGATGGCACCTCCGTAGATGTCGCCCGAGGTGCTTCCCAACGCCATCCTCCGGTCCACGACGGCAACCAACTCGTGACCGAGGTGCCAGACACCACCGCAGGGAAATCACCCGGCTGTCGGACCGGGTGGGTCCGAGCAGGGCTGTTTGGTCGCGTAACCGGGGCCGCGTGTCGCCCGTAATCGGCCAAAACGATCGCGCAAAGCCGGCGTGTTCATCTTTGTGCGATGTTAATTTTGCCTCCAGTTCATCCCGATTGGCGCGTCAGCGGACAATGCAGACATTGCCCACAAACGCGCCGAAACTGCGCGGGCATCGCGGGGGAAGAGGAGTTGATGACAGGTACATCGAATGTCACCGCTGACGGTACGAGCGAGTCGGAATTCTCACCGCGGAACGGTCTCGCGGGGTCGCTGGCGAAGGGGATCCGGTGACGCTGAACCGCGACATCGACGCTCACCTCCCCAGCCTGGTGCCCGCGCAGCCATCCAACGCATCGTCGGGGCACGATGACCGGCGGCTGAGCATCCTGCGAATTCCGCCACGGTCCGAGAGCGACGCCGGAGTCGACAACGGTCGTCCCGAGCGACAGACCGTGAGCGTGGTCATCCCGACGCTCAACGAGGAGAAGAACATCGGCTGGGTGCTCGAGCGCATGCCGCCGATCGTCGACGAGGTGGTCCTCGTGGACGGGCACTCGTCGGACCGTACCGTCGAGGTCGCCCGCGCCATCCGTCCCGACATCGTGGTGCTGACCCAGAACTGCCGTGGCAAGGGCGACGCCGCACGGGTCGCGTTCGTCGCGGCGACCGGCGACCTGATCGTAATGATCGACGCCGACGGTAGCATGGATCCCGCCGAGATCCACCGCTTCGTCACCCCGCTGATGAACGGCTACGACTTCGTCAAGGGCTCCCGGTTCCTGGCCGGCGGCGGATCGACCGACCTCACCCTGCTGCGCCGGAGCGGGAACCAGATGCTGGTGCGGCTGACGAACAGCTTGTTCCTCGTCCACTTCACCGACCTGTGCTACGGCTTCTTGTCGTTTCGCCGCGACCGCCTGCCGGCGCTCGCCCTCACCGCGCACGGCTTCGAGATCGAGACCGAACTCGTGGTCCACGCCCTCAAGGCGAACCTGCGCATCGCGGAAGTGCCGAGCAACGAATTGCCGCGCCGCTGCGGCACCTCGAACCTGCACACCTTCCGCGACGGTCAGCGGGTGCTTCGGACCCTGATTCGTGAGCGCGTTGTCCGACGCCCGCGACCGGTGGTGGACCCGATCGACCACCGGGTGCTGCATCGGTGGCAGCCCCTGACAACCGAGCCGCCCCGTCCGGCGCTGAATGAGGTGACCCGCTCATGACGCGTCCGCCCCGGCGTGCCCGTATGACGCGCAGCGGCTCCGCGCGCCCCCTGCTGATCGGGGTGCTGTTCGGCGCCACATCCGTTCCCGGATGGCCCTCCACACCCGCCCGCGCCGCCTCTGGTGACATCGGCTTTGTCGGTCCGTCCACCTCCGGCGACGGCTCGGCGGCGACGGGTGAGAAACGCGCCGGCACCTCGTCCTCGGCACCCCTGATCATTCTCCTCGCCCGGGACCCCGCGACCCGCGACTGGTCCAGCTACCACGTCACGACCACGAAGCAGGAGGTCACCACCACCGGCATGATGGTCACCGCCAGCAACGACGCCAGGCAGCGCTACTGGCACGCCGACCTCCCGCAGGGGTCGTCGTGAGCACGGACAGCAGCCTGGACCGGCGCGACGCGCGCGTACCCGACGACCCGCCACCGCTGCGGGTCACGAGTCCCGCCCCGGTCGACGCGTGGGAGCAGGTGCTCACCTCCGCGCCCACGGCCCTGCCCAGCCAGACCCCCGAATGGCTCGACTGCGTGTGCGCGGTCGACGGATACGAGAACGCGTCGCGGCTCTACCTGACCGCCGACGGCCGTCGCTTGGTACTGCCGCTGGTACGACGCACGCTGGTCGGCCCGTTGGCCGCCACCGAATCCTCGTTGCCGGTCGGTTGGGGGACGGCCGGTCTGCTCGGGGAGGGGGGAGTCGTGCGGCCGGAGGACGCCTGTATGGTCCTCGCCGACCTCGCGCGGAAGCCCGCCCTGAGCGTCCTGCTGCGTCCCAACCCGGCCACCGCGGCGGCATGGCAGCAGGCCTGCCCGCCTGGCGTGCGACGCCAGCCACTGATGGCACAGACCCTCTCCCTGGCCGGCGGCTTCGAGGAGGTGTGGCGGACCCGGTTCCGCAGCAACGCCCGCAACCGGGTGCGCCGCGCCGAACGTGCGAACGTGGTCGTCCAGCGCGATGACGTCGGACGGCTCATCCCCGTCGTGCAGCAGCTCTACGCGACCTCGGTGGACCGGTGGGCCCGCCGGGACGGCGTACCCCTGGCACTTGCCCGGTGGCGGGCGGCGCGGAGGGAGCCGCCACACAAGCTGCCTACTGTCGCAGAGCGCCTCGGCCCACGCTGTCGGGTGTACGTGGCCTCCGTCGACGGGCGGCCGGCCGCGGCGATCGTCATCCTGCTCCGCGCGACCGTGGCCTGGCTGTGGCGCGGCGCGATGGACGAGGAACTCGCCGGGCGGACCTTCGCCAACTACCTGCTGCACCGCACCGCCATCGAGGACTCGGCCCGGGACGGCTACACCGCCTACCACCTGGGCGACTCCTCCCCCGGCTCCCCGCTCGCGCTTTTCAAGAGCCGGTTCGGCGCGGTGGAAGAGCACTACGCCAGCTACCGCCTCGAACGGCTTCCGATCGGCTCGCTCGCCGAGCGCGCTCGTCGTCGGGTCGGCGCGACCCTGCAGCACATGCGGGGGCAGCAGCCGCGATGAGAAGCGAGGACACGACCGTGCCGACGACAACGGCGGTAGCGGACGCACCGCAGCGGCCAGCGGAACCGGCGGTGCCCGCACAGGGGCTTGCCAGCGCGGTGCTGGCCGGCCTCGACGAAGCGGGCGTGTGCTGGTGCCTGCTGCGCGGCGGCCCGGAGGGGCTCACCGCTCCCGGCGACCTGGACGTCCTGGTCGCCCCGACCGATTTCCTACGGGCCGTGGCCGTCATCGAGGCCCACGGGCTGATCCGCCTGCCCAGTCACGGCCGGGGCAGCCACCGATTCTTCCTCGGCTTCGACCCGGCAGCCAGCTCCTGGGTCGAACTCGACGTGGTGACCGAGCTCGCCTACGGCCGCCATTTCGAGGTACGGACCCCGGCCGCCAACGAGTGCCTGAGACGCCGGGTGCGGCAGGACGGCGTCTGGGCGCTCGCGCCCGGGGACGAATTCTGGGCGCTGCTGCTGCACTGCGTGCTCGACAAGGGCACCGTCGCCGGCCAGCACCTTCGTCGTCTGCGGCAGCTGGAGGATCATGGCACTCTCAGCAGTCCGCTCGCACGGGCCCTGCCGGATCGGGCGGTCCGGACGTTGCTGGGGTACTGGCGAACGAATCGCCCCGCGCTGCCGGCCGTACGCCGACAACTGCTCGCCGCCTGGTGGCGGAGTCGTCCGTTGAGCGCGGGCCGTCGGCTCGTCGGCTCGGCCGCCCTGCGCGCCATCGAGCGGCCATTGCAGGCGTGGAGCCGACGGGGCGTCGGCGTCGCGCTGATCGGACCCGACGGTTCGGGGAAGTCCACCCTGTCCAAGGGGATCGAGTCGGCCTTCTACTTCCCGGTACGCCGGGTCTACATGGGGCTCTGGCCGTCGAACGAGGCGCCGCGCAGCGGCGTCGAGCAGGCGGTACGCATCCTGCTGCGCCCGTTCACCGTGTGGCGGCGCTACCTCGCGGGGCTGCGCCACCGCGCGCTGGGCCGGGTCGTGGTCTTCGACCGCTACGTCTACGACGCCCTGCTGCCGCCGCGCGGGCCGCTGGTCTGGCTCAAGCGGCCGTACTTCCAGCTGCTGAGCCGGCTCTGCCCGGCGCCGGACGTGGTGCTGCTGCTCGACGTCCCAGGGCCGGTCATGTACCGCCGCTCCGGGGAGTACGACCCGGAGCACCTCGAGGCGGAACGCGAGCAGTACCGGCGCCTGCGCCGGCGGATCCCGCACCTGGAGCGCGTGGACGCCGACCGGGCGCCGGAGCTGGTGCTCGCCGACGCGCTGGGCCGGATCTGGCGGCACTACGTCGAGCGGGCGGCGCGGTGAGGGGCGCGGTGCAGTGGGCGCAGCCGGTACTGCGCGACCGGCTGGCCTGCTGGCTGCACCGGCCGGAACGCACCTGGACCGCGGGCGTCGCCCCCCGCCTGGTCGCCCGGGCGACGGCCACCGACGCCGCGCGGTGGCGGACCGAGAGGGTCGTTTTCACCAGTACCTCCGTGGCCGTGGCGACCGTACGGCACAGCGGAGCCGGCGGACGCTACATGGTCAAGGTGCCCTGGATTGACCAGGCCGTCGAGGGGCTGCGGCGCCAGGCCGCGGTGCTCGACCTCCTGCGGACCGATCCGCGCCTGCCCGGCCTGCGCGCGGTCCTGCCGTACTGCGCGGCCGAGGGCGAGGTCGAGGGGCGCTACTACTGTGTGGAGGGGGCGCTGCGAGGTGCTCCGGCCAGCGCGATGATGGTGCGTCGTACGCACCGGGCCGCACTGCTCGCCTCCGCCAGCCAGGTCATCCGCGACCTCCACCAGCGCACCCGGGAGCAGACCCTGCTCGACCGGGCCGCCGTGGTGGAGTGGGTGGACGTCCCGCTCCGGCGGCTCGAGGAGTTCGCCACCACCCACCCGCAACGGGACCGGCTCCTCGACACGGTGTCGCGGCTGCGGGAGGAGCTGGTCGCCGCCCTGGTCGGCCATGCCGTGCACACCTCCTGGATCCACGGCGACTTCTGGCCCGGCAACCTGCTGGCGGCCTCGCCGGACAGGCAGGTGACCGGAATCGTCGACTGGGACCGCGCCGCGTCGCGGCAGCTTCCCCTGCACGACCTGCTCCACCTGCACGTCCTCGCCCGCCGGCTCGCCCGCGGCGACGAACTCGGGGAGATCGTCGTGCACGCGCTGCGGCACGGCATCGACCGGACGCTCGACGTCCCCGCCGACGAGGCCGCCACCTGGCTGGACGGCATTCCGCCGCGACCGGCCCTGCTCCTCTACTGGCTGCGCCACATCCTGCTCTTCATCGACTCGGAAGGTGACCATGACGATCCACGCTGGATCCGCGGCAACGTCGAACGCGTCCTCGTCAACGTCTGAGCTGGTCGCCGTCCTCGGCTCCGAGGCACCGGCCCGGCCCGAGGTGGCCTTGACCGTCACCGTGGTCATCTGCGTCTACACCGAGCAACGGTGGCCGCAGATCGTCCGGGCGGTCCGCTCCGTGCGCACGCAGGACGTGCCGGCGAGCCGGGTCGTCGTGGTCGTCGACCACAACCCGGCACTGCTGGACCGGGTCCGCGCCGCCTTCCCCGACGTGACCGTCGTGCCGAGCACCGGCCCCCGCGGCCTCTCGGCAGCCCGGAACACCGGTCTCGCCCAGGCGACCGACGAGATCGTCGCCTTCCTGGATGACGACGCCGAGGCGGATCCCGACTGGCTGGCCCGGCTGCTGCCGCACTACCGGGACGAGCGGGTGCTCGCGGTCGGTGGGTACGCCGTGGCCGCGTGGGAGGAAGAACGGCCGCGCTGGTTGCCCCCCGAGTTCGACTGGGTGGTCGGGTGCAGCTTCACCGGCCAGCCGACGCAGGTCGCCCCCGTCCGCAACGTCATCGGGTGCAACATGTCCTTCCGCCGGTCCGTCCTCGACCGCACCGCCGGCTTCAACCCGGCGCTCGGCCGAGTGGGCCGCACGCCGGTCGGCTGCGAGGAGACCGAGCTGTGCATCCGCATCCGGCAGCTGCAACCGGACGGCGTGGTGCTCTACGAGCCGGCGGCCCGGGTCCGGCATCACGTGACCGTGGACCGGGCGACGTGGCGCTACTTCCGGGAGCGCTGTTTCTCGGAGGGGCGGTCCAAGGCGGTCGTCGCCCGGCTGGTCGGCGGCGACGCCGGGCTCGCCACGGAGCGGACGTACACCCGCCGCACCCTGCCGGCCGGGGTACGCCGCGGGCTGCGCGAGGTCCGCGACGGCGACCGCGCCGGGCTGCTGCGCTCCGGCGCGATCGTCGCCGGGCTGCTGGTGACCGCCGCCGGCTACCTGTCGGCCCAGGCCCTGCGCGCCTCCCAGGTGGTCGGCGGGCCGGCCCCGCAGCGCCCGGCGGGTCCGGAGCCGGTACGGGTGCTCGCCGTCGAGCTCTCCGAAGCGGTGCCCGACGTGCCCGACACCGGTGGCCCGGACGGCACCCGGTACGGCGCGGCACACGTCCTCGTCCGGCTGCACGGGCAACCACTCGGGGTGGTCGACGTCACGTTGCCGGCCGGTGGGCTGACCGCCTCGGCCCTGGCCGCCGCGGTCCGGGCACGTTTCGCCACGGCGATCAACGAGCACCTGCGCCACGACGGCCTGCCGGCGCTCGACCGGCTCGACGCCCGCGCGCCGATGGAGACCCGCCGGACCGGAGCGACCGGAGCGACCGGCCCGACCGGCGCAGCGGGGTCGGTGGGAGGCGACGCGTCGTGCCGCTGCCGGCCAGCTCCGGAAGGGCCAACCCCGTTCGTCAGCGTGGTCGTGCCGACCTGCGGACGCACGCCGCTCTTCGGGCCCACCCTGGACTCGCTCGCCACGCTCGATCACCCCAACCACGAGGTCGTCGTCGTCGACAACGCGCCGCACATCGCCGAGACGGCGCGGATCGTCGCGGAGCGGGCCGCGGACGATCCGCGGCTCCGCTACACCAGCGAACCGCGACCCGGGGTCGCGCACGCCCGGAATCGGGGGCTGGCCGAGGCGCGGGGCGAGATCGTGGCCTTCGCCGACGACGACGTCATCGTCGACCGCGGGTGGTTGCGCAGCCTCGTCGACGGCTTCACCGACGACGACGTGGCCGCGGTGACCGGGCAGGTGCTGGCCCGGGAACTCGACACGCCGTCCCAGATCTGGCTGGAACAGTACGGCGGCTACGGGAAGGGGTGCCAGCGGCGGCGGTTCGACCGGGCGGGGTACGCCACGGTGGAGGCCGGGGGTGCGCGCCGCGTCGACACACCATCACAGTCGCTCTACCCGTACCTGCCCGGTTCGTACGGTTCGGGGGCGAACATGGCCTTCCGCACCGAGACCCTGCGCCGGCTCGGCGGGTTCGATCCGCGGCTGCGCACGGGCGAGGACATCGACGTGCTGCTGCGTACGGTGCTGGCCGGCCACGCGCTCACGTACGAGCCGGCGGCCATCGTCTGGCACACGCACCGACGTGAGCTGCGGGCGCTGCGACGGACCGTGTACCAGTACGGGACCGGCCTCGGCGCGGTACTGACGAAATGCCTGGCGACCGAACCCACCGCCCGGCGGGAGCTGCTCGGCCGGCTGCCCCGGGGCGTCGCCTACGCCCTGCGACCCGGGTCGGAGAAGAACGGCCGCAAGCAGGAGGGCTATCCCGCCTCGCTGACCGCCCTGGAGCTCTGCGGGCTGGCGCTCGGACCGGCCTACTACGCCGTCGCCACGGCCCGGTACGGACGGAGCCGCGCGTGAACGGGCGACGGCGGAGCGTCGTACCCGTCCTCTGCTATCACAGCGTCGGCGACGAACGCCGTGACGGCACACTGCGCTGGTCGGTGTCGCCGGGCGACTTCGACGAGCAGATGACGCTGATCCGCGAGCGCGGGCGCACGCCGATGACGGTGAGCGGTTACGCCCGGGTCCTGCGCGGACTCGCGCCGCTGCCGCCGCGACCGGTCCTGATCACCTTCGACGACGGCTTCCCCGACCTTGCCGAAACCGCACTGCCGGTGCTGCGCCGGAACGGCCTCACGGCAACGGCGTACGTCATCGCCGCCCGCGTGGGCGTGGCGCCGCCGGCGGGCGGCGATCCGTCGCTGGACTGGGACCAGCTGCGGGAGCTGCTGGGGTACGGGGTGGAGGTGGGGTCGCACAGTCGCAGCCACCGCGCGCTCGACTGTCTACGCCGGGCGGAGCTGCACCAGGAGGTCGCGGGGAGCCGGCAGGTCCTGGAGGACCGCCTGGGGACGGCGGTCCCGTCGTTCGCCTATCCGTACGGCTACCACAGTTCCGCCGTGCGGACCGCGGTGCGCGCCGCAGGCTACTCCTCCGCCTGCGGCGTCAAGAACGCGCTGAGCCACCCGGACGACGACATGTTCGCCATCGCCCGGGTGCTGATCGAGCGGGACACCGGCACCGCCGGGATCGCCGCTCTGCTCGACGGCGCCGGCTGGCCGCTGGCCTGGCGGGGCGAGCAGTTGCGCACCCGCGGTTGGCGCGCGTACCGGCGGGCCCGCCACCTGGTGTACATCGCGCGGCCGCGGCTGCGCCAGCCGACCCGGTGACGCCCAGGAGAGAGAGCACATGGACGGAGAAAAGAGGTGACCCCGTGAGCGGCCAACGCGCCGGAACCGCCGACCCGCCGCTCGGTCACGCGGCGCCCGGCGCCGACACCGTCACCGAGCCGCTCGGCGTACGGCTGCGCCGGCACCTGCGCGATCCGCTCAACGGCAACGTCTACGCCCTGATGCTCAACACGGCGGTGAGCTCGCTGCTCGGCATCGCGTACTGGGCCCTCGCCGCCCGCCTCTACTCGCCGGCCGAGCTGGGCATCGGCGCGGCGATGGTGTCGACGATGTCGTTCCTGAGCAACCTCTCCCAGCTCAACCTGAACGCGGCTCTCGCCCGCTTCCTGCCGAGCGCCGCGGAGCAGGGCAGCCGGCTGGTCGGGTACGCCTACGGGGTGAGCTGCCTGGCGGCGCTCGTCCTGGGCGGCGGGTTCCTGCTGATCGCACCGCTGCTCAGCGACCGGCTCGACTTCCTGCACCGCACTCCCCTGCTCGCGTTGGCGTTCGCCCTTTCCGTCGCCGGCTGGTCCCTCTTCACCCTGCAGGACAGTGTGCTCACCGCCCTGCGAGGTGTGGTGTGGGTCCCGGTCGAGAACACTGCCTTCGGGCTTGCCAAGATCGCACTGTTGGTGCTGTTCGCCGGCGCCGTACCGAGCCTGGGCATCTTCATCTCCTGGAATCTGGCGGTCGTCGCCGCGCTCGTCCCCGTCAACGTGCTGGTCTTCCGCCGGCTGCTGCCGCGGCTGCGGGCGCGGCGTACGGGGGCGATGCTGCCCGGCCGTCGAGTGCTCGCCCGGTTCGTGGCGCTGGACTACCTCGGGTACCTCTTCATGCAGGCCGGCACGAACGCCCTGCCGTTGCTCGTGACGGCTCGGCTGGGCGTGGAGGCCAACGGCGTGTTCTACGTGGCCTGGCTGCTGGGCGGTTCCCTGGAGCTGGTCGCGTACCACTTCGGCACCTCGCTGACGGTGGAGGCCGCCACGGACGAGTCACGGCTCGCCTCGTACGCGCGCCAGGTGCTGCGGCGGGGTCTGCTCCTCTTCGTACCGACGGTCGGTCTGCTCTGCGTGTCGGCGCCGCTGCTGTTGACTCTCTTCGGCGGCGACTACGCCTCGACCAGCTCGGATCTCCTGCGGCTCTTCGCCGTCGCGGCGCTGCCCCGCCTGGTGCTCATCATCTTCGTCGCCGCGTCCCGGGTACGGCGGCAGGTCGGCCGCATCGTTCTCGTCCAAGCGTCGTTGAGCGGTCTGGTGGTGTCGCTGGCACTGATCACCATGGGCCGTCTGGGGGTCACCGGTGTCGGCTTCGCCTACCTCACCGGACAGACGATCGTCGCGGCGGCGGTGCTGCCGTCACTCCTGCGGCTGCTGAGGACGAGGCCGTGAGGGGCACCCCACCGCCAGCCGCAAAACACCTGAGTCCCGGTGTCTGGAGGCGTTGATGACCGAGGTTTCGAACGTCCTGTCGACCGCACCACCCGGTGCGGCGACGCTCAAGGACACAAACGCTGAGGTGTCGTGCGCGACCTCCACCGCCGGCTCCACGGATCACACTCCTCCTGTGCCGGGGCCCCGGCGGTTCGCCGGCCAGGCCGTCGCGACCGTGCTTCTGGCCGGGGTGCTCTGGGTCTTCGGTCTCCGGGGCGCCGACCCCCGCGCCATGACCGACACCGGTCTGGTCGCCCTCTTCACGCTGCCGATGATCGCCGCTCTGGTCATTCTCGCTCTCGGGTTCTTTCGCGCCCTGCGGCGGTCAGCGGCGGAGTGGCTCCTCGCACTCCACGTACTGGCGTTCATCGGCTTCATCCACGCGACCCCGCCGGCTCTCTTCGGGACACTCCGGTACGGCTGGGCGTGGAAGCACATCGGGATCATCGACTACATCCTGCGGACCGGAAGTGTCGACACCACGATCTCGAATCTGTCGGTGTACCACAGCTGGCCCGGATTCTTCGCCGGGAGCGCCCTGCTCACGGAGATGATGGGCCGGTCACATCTCCTGGCCTTGGCCACATGGACGCAGCTGGCGTTCAACCTGTTCAATCTCCTGGCGGCGCGTTTCCTGATGCGATCGCTGACCGACGACCGCCGGGTGATCTGGCTCGCGCTGTGGCTGTTCTTCCTGACCTCGTGGTTGGGCCTGGACTATTTCTCGCCGCAGGGCCTCGCGTTCCCGCTCTATCTGGTGCTGATGGCGCTGGTCCTGCGCGCCTGCCGCCGTGGTCACGGCGAGGTGGGCACACCCGTGGACGCCACCATGACCGTACGGAGGGCACTTCCCCTCATGGTCCTGGTCATGGGCGTGATCGCCACCAGCCATCAGATCACCCCACTCATGATGGTGCTGGGACTGATCACGCTGTTTGGCCTTCGCAGGGCGCGAGGCTGGTACGTCCCCGTGGTCGCCGTCGTGCTGACGGTCGGGTGGGCGTTTGTCGTCGCCCGCGGCTACACCATCGACAACCTCAGCGGCCTCACCATCGGTGAACCAGTGAAGAACGGGGTCGACACGCTCGAGAAGTCGGCGAACGTACGGGACGGTCAGGTGCTGGTGAGCTACGCCGGCCGCTTCGTTACCGCGGTGGCGCTGGGCCTGGCCGGGATCGGCATCTATCGCTCCTGGCGGCGTCGCCGCCTCAACTCTGCCGCCCTGGTGCTGCTGTTCTGTCCCATGATGCTGCTCGCCGTCACCGAATACGGCGGCGAGGTGCTCTTCCGGGTCATCCTTTTCACCGGGCCGTTCATGGCCTACTTCGCAGCACTGGCGCTCCATTCCGACCGTACCGAGCGGGCACGGACGCGGCGGGCCGTGCTGGGCGCTCTCCTCACCGTGCTTCTACTCCCCGGCTTTCTACTCGCGTATTTCGGCAAGGACGCACAGAACTACTTCACGCCGGCGGAGGTGAGAACGGCTGGGTGGTTGTACCAGAACGCGGAGCCGAACTCCGTGATCGTCGTCGGTTCGCGCAACTTTCCCCAACAGTTCCGTAACTACGAGAAATTCATGCTGCTCTCGATCGCGAATGAGCCGCAGGAGAGCCGGGATCGGGTGCTGGCTGATCCGGCGAACAGACTGTCCCGATGGCTTTCGGCGGGGACGTCCGACAAGCCGGGCTACATCCTGGTAACGCGGAGCCAGAAGATCGCCAACGACCTCATCGGGCCCATGCCCGTGGGCTCGGTTGACCGGATCGAACAGGCGCTTCGGGCGTCACCTCAGTACCGGATCGTGGTCGACACGCGCGACGCGGTGGTCTTCACGCTCGCCCAGAACGGAGACGGCAAATGACCCGGCCTCTCGCATCGTCCATCGTGGTTGGCGTCGCCACCGCCCTCACGGCGGCGTTCGTGCTCTTCGGCGCCACCAGCCCGGCACGGATCCCCGTGGTGCTGGCATTCTCCCTCGTGGTGCCCGGGCTCGGCTGGGCTCGACGGCTCCGTCTGTCCGACGCCGGAGACACCGTGCTTGCCGCCGTCACGATCAGCATCTGTCTCCTTGTCGTTGTCGGCGAGGGCATGGCCCTGCTGCGGCTCTGGTCCGTACCGGGAGGATTCCTCCTTTTGGCGGCTGTCGCACTCCTCGGCGTCGTACCTCCCCGCGGTCGCACGGACCTGCACGGGCATCCCGGCCGGTCCGGCCCGCGGTCGTGGTGGCCGGGTAGGCACCCGGCCCGGCATAGCCGTCAGCGTGCCGCTGGCCGGACCGTGATGTAGTCGATCGCGAGCGAGGCGGGGAAGCGGGTCGTCTCGTTCGGAGAGCGGGGCCACTTGCCACCCACCGCCAGGTTGGCCATCACGTACATGGGCTCGTCCGGCACCTCGTCGCCCTTTACCGTGAACACGTGTTTGCCGTCCACGTACCACCGCAGTCTCCCCGGCAGCCACTCCAACCGGTAGTCATGCCAGCCGTCCGCCAGGTCGGCCCCCTTCTCCGTGTGCTGCAAGGGCTTTTTCTTCCGGTCGCGCCCGTGGAAGGACTGGTAGCTCTTCCGTGTGTTGCTGCCGAGGACCTCGACGATGTCGATCTCCGGACGGGAGTCACGGAACGCGGGAAGCATCCAGAGTGCCGACCAGAGCCCCGTGCCGGCCGGGACCCGGAGCCGCGCCTCGACCGTCCCGTAGGTGAAGGCGAATTTCGGCTTACCGCCACGCTCCGAGGGACCGGAGCTGATCATTCCCGACCGGTACGCGAACCGCTCGCCGTCCGGGTTCTCGACGGGAACCGCCTCCGCGGTGAGGTACAGGACTCCTCCGGAGACTGTGACCTGCGACGGCTCGTACCACTGAAGCTCCTTGTTGGAAGGGATGGTGCAGCCCCACCAGTAGCAGGTGCCCCAGGAGGACGCGTCCAGCGACTCACCTTCGAAGCTCTCGCGGAGCAGCTCACCGGCGCTCTGCGCAGCGGGTTCGGCAGGACGATCATCGGAGATTCGGGCCGCCAACCCCGCAGTCACGACGAGGACAGCCAGCCCCCCTGCGATGAACCGGTACCTCGACCGGCGTAACAGGCAAGGCCAGCTCACCGCTTCGTGACAGCGTTCCGGTCGGCTGGGCACTCTTCAAACTACGATGAAAACGGTACCTGTCTGGGCACTTCCCCCGAAGAGATGCGCCTCCTCCGGTCGTGTCTCCCGGATGGCGCGTCGCCGCGCCCGAACGCCGCTGAATCAGGGCGGACCGAGCGCGTGGCTCTGACCCGACTTTGAGACACGGCCTACTGCATCCCGTCCGGTGTCGCGTCTCCGGCATGCCCGGCGATCGTCCAGCAGTTCTTGCGCAGCAGATCCGACAGCAGCCCCTGCACGAACGAACGGACCCTCCCTCGGGCCTCCACCCTGCGGAAACGCCCCACGATCCCGCCCATCAACTCATCGAACAACGCCTGCCACCGGCCAGCGTCTACCCTGCAACACGCAGCCACCGCCGCATCCTGGGTCGTCCACACAGCCCTTCATGATGGACGGGCGCTGCGCTTATCTCAGCAGCCACACCAGCGAAGATCAGGATCTACGGCTGGAGTACGTGCGGGCGAGATGCGCGACCATTTCTACGGCGGAATGCGGAGTCCTGATCTTGAGAATGCTGCGATGACCTCGGCTGTCGACGTCCGGCAGGTCACGGTCACGTACGGCTCGACGCTGGTCCTGGACGGCATCGACCTCCAAGTTCCCGAGGGCGCTGCCGTCGCGGTCGTCGGCGAGAACGGTGCCGGCAAGTCCACCCTGCTGCGCTGCATCACCGGCCTTCAGGAGCCGTCCGCCGGCGACATCTCCGTCTTCGAGGCGGTGCCCGGGCGCGGCGCGGACTTCTGGCGGCAGGTCGCCACCACGGTGGAGTCGCCCAGCTGGTACCAGGGCCTGACCGTGCGCGAGCACCTCGACCTGGTCCGGGTGGTCAACGGCGGCGACCCCGGCGACGGGCACATCGACGAGCTCTGCACCACCCTCGGCCTGACCGGGCTCTCCGACAGCCTGCCCATCACGCTCTCCTCCGGCCAGCGCCAGCGTTTCCTGCTCGCCGCGACCCTCGTACGGCCCAGCCGGCTGCTCGTCCTCGACGAGCCCGAACAGCGCCTCGACACCCGGATCAAGCGCGCGATCGCCGCGCACCTGCGGTCGTACGTGGAGGCCGGTGGCACACTGATCATGGCCAGCCACGACGACGGGTTCCGGGTCGGCGTCGGCGCGGACGAGATCGTGCTCACCCGCCCGGAGAGCTGAGGGTGACCCCGATCGAGGCCCCGGTCCGGCCGGGCTCCTCCGCCGCCGTCGACGCCCGCCGCTGGATCCGCCGCCGCCGGATCGCCGCCGAGGGCCGCGCCGACATCGGCACGGTCTACGCGGCGACCCTCGCCGTGCTGATGGCCGCCGCGCTCCTCGGGCAGCCGCTGGTCCGCGTCGTCTGGCCGCCGGACGCGCCCGGCGGTGACCCGGCGGTGACCCCGTTCGTCGGCGCCGTGGCCGTCCTCGCCGCCTTCTTCGTCGTTCTGCGCCAACTCGGCCCGCTGTCGGTCAGCCGCAGCGACGCCACCTGGCTGCTGCCGGCCCCGCTTCCCCGGCGCACCCTGCTCGCACCGGCGCTCACACTGACCACCGTCGCCGCGCTCGCCGTCGGCGCCGTTACCGGTATCGCCATGACCGGGCACGTCGCCGCCCGCCCGGCCGGGCTCCTGGTACTGGGGGCCGGCGGCACCACCGGCGCGGCGGCCGCGGTCCTCGCGGCGCTGCTCGCGCTCGCCTGCCAGCGACGGCCCTCCGCCGCCCGGCTCGCCGACGGCATCGGCATCGCGATCGGCGCGGGCTGCCTCGTCCTGGCCGCCGCGCTGCGCACCACCGGCGACCACCGCCTGCCCTCCTCGCTCATGCCGCCCGTGGCAGTGCTCGCCACCTCCGCCGCCGCCCTGGCCGCCGGGCTGATCGCGGTCGTGCTGACTTGGCGGGCGCTGGAGAACTGGCCGACCGCGCCGATCGCCGAGGCGTCGATCAACGCGGGCGCGTACGCCGACGTCGTCTACGCGGTCGAACCGTCCTACCTGACCGAGATGAGCACCCGCCGCTTCTGGCGCAGCCGCACCCGCGTACGGACGACGCGCCTGCTGCCCGCCCGCCAGGTCCCGCCGCTCATCGCCCAGGATCTGATCATCCTGCGCCGCAAGGCCGCGCGGCTCTGGTGGCCGGTGGGCGCGGCCGCCGTCCCGGTCTACCTTGCCGACGGCCCCGCCTGGCTCCTCGTCGGCGTGGTCCTGATCGGCGCGCTGGCCGCCGCCGGCCTCACCGCGGAGTCCACCCACGGCGACGCCTCGAACCCGGCGATGCTGCGGCTGCTCGGTGCCACGGGCCGCCAGGTGACCGCTCAGCGGCTCGTGGTCCCCGCCGTCGTCGCCGGCGTGTGGCTCGCCGTCACCCTGGCCGTGCTGCAGGCCGCCGGCTCCCTCACCGGGCCGTGGTGGGCGCTCGGGTTGCTGGCCGGCCCGGCCGTCGCGGTGGGCGCCTTCCAGCGGGCGAAGGCCAGCGCCGCCTCGATCGGCACCATTCTGATCGACACGCCACTCGGGGCGTTCCCGGCCGGCATGCTGCTGTGGCTCCTCAACGGCATCGACGTCCTCGCCGTCCTGACCCTGCCGGTCTCGGCCGGCCTGGTGATGCTGCAGGCACCCGAGGCGCTCGGCTGGCACTGGCTGCTCGCGCAGGCGGTCAGTTCGGCGCTGGGGTGCGCCCTGCTGGTACGGAGGTCCGGCACCGCCGCCGGTTCACTCTGACCGATACCGGTGGGGGACGTCCCGATCCCACCAGGACCCCTCGGGCAGCTCGGCCGTTGACATCGGTGACCCCTTCCTGCACGACGCAAGGCGTTGCTACGCCGTCCGCAACCTCGGCACGCTCAGCCGCGGTGTTTCAAATGGACGGAACCGCAAGGCCGCCGGCCTTCGTTGATGACGGCGCGCAGCGAACCGCTGCTGTCCTGGACGCCATAGCGAAAATGGCCGTCACGTTCATCGCTGTGGCGCTGGTCATCGTAGGGAAAATCGACTCCACGCGCTGCTCGGAGTCGCGTACCTCCCGCGGGTCCATCCCCCGCCGCCCGAGCCGCGTCGAGCCGAACCGCTTGGACCGGATCTGGCGCGGCCCGAGCGGCAGCCGCGACGCGCCGCCGTAGAGCGTCCCGCGCCCCTCCTCCCCCGGCTGCGTCACCGCCGGTCCCGCCCGGGAAAGACCAGAGGGTACGGAGACATGCGCACGTGTTCCGCCGCGAGATCGGCAGCTCCGCATACCCGGTCAGTCCTTGTCCGCATTTGCTCCCCTTCGAGTGCGCCATTCGTGGTCTGTGCAGGGACGGCCAGTTGAGCCCGGCGAGGAGGGCGCGACGGGCACCCACCTGCACACCTGCTCCCCGCCGGGGGTCTTGAGGAACGACGCCGCCGCAGCCTCGTTCAGCAAGTACGACGGCGCCGGCGGCCTTCAGATTGACAGGCATAGAAATTTGGGTTTCAACCTTCAGTGGAAGGTTTAATAGTTGTAATGGTCGATTGAGGAATGAAGTTGCTCATCGATGGGCGCGGGAGGAACACTGGGCACGTTCCTCGATGAGGAGGTAGACGTGTCGAGGGAGACGGGCCCGACCATCGCGCGGTGGCAGCTTGGCCGACAGCTGAAGTCGCTGCGCGAGGCGGCGGGCATCACGCAGATGCAGATCGCGGAGGTGCTCGGCTGCTCGGAGTCGAAGATCTACAAGATCGAGAGTGGCGACGTGGGCATCGGTCGTGGCGACCTACTGGTGATGATGGACCGCTACGAGGTGAAGGACGACAGCCACCGCGAGGCAGTCCTCGACCTGCAGAAACAGGGTCGACAACGAGGCTGGTGGAGCCGGTACGGGCAACTGCCGAACAACTACGCGACGTACGTCGGCCTGGAGGCCGCCGCGACCACCGTCCGCAACTTCGAACTCGCGGTCATGCCCGGTCTACTGCAGACCGAGGAGTACGCGAGGGTCATCATCAGCGCTTCGCGCCCGGATAACGAGGGCGAGACCGAGCGACACCTGCGCCTCCGGATGGAGCGCCAGAAGCGGCTCGAAGACGACCCACCACTGAACTACTGGACGATCGTGGACGAGAGCGTCCTGCACCGGGAGACCGGCAGCAGGGAGGTCATGCGGGAACAGCTACGCCACCTGATTGACATGAGCAAGCGGTCCAACGTGACCGTGCAGGTGTTGCCGTACAGCGAGGGGTGGCATCCCGGCACGCTCGGATCGTTCAACATCCTGGAGTTTCCCGAGAACGTCCACTCCCCCGTGGTCTACACGGAGACCCTTGCCGGCGACGCATATCTCGAACGCCAGGAGGAGATCGGGCGGGTTAGCCTGACGTACACCCACCTGCACGCGGCCGCGCTCAGCGCCACCAAATCCCGAGAGCTGATCGCGGCTATCGCCAGAGACCTGGCGTAGACCGGAAGGAGGCGCGACGGTGAATCTGTCTAGCGCCCGGTGGCGGAAGAGCACGCGGAGCAACACGAACGGCGCGTGCGTCGAGGTGGCGGATCTCGATGCGGCCGTAGCCGTACGGGACAGCAAGGATCGGAGAGGCCCTGTCCTGGTCTTCGCGCCAGGAAGCTTCACGTCGTTTGTTGCAGCACTCAAGGACGGCACGTTCCTCGGCTAAGCACCACCCCAACGTTTACGACGGGAAAAAGGACGGACGCGGTGGAAGGTCTTGATACCGCCCGTGCGGCCTGGCGGGAGAGCACGCGGAGCAACGCGAACGGAGCGTGCGTCGAGGTGGCGGAGCTTGCCGGCGGTGTCGGCGTACGCGACTCGAAGAACGTGACGGGTGGCCTACTCGTCCTCGCGCCGTCGCGATGGCGGGCGTTCATCGCCGGAGTCAAGCACGGCACGTTCACGACCTGAGGCCGACAGCCAGCACAACGGCGGGGAGCGGTTTCGGGACTGACCCCTCCGTTCAACGCGCACCACGATTGAGCGGCGGAACTATCGAGGCGGAGCACGGGCGTTACGCGAGAGTCAGTCGTTCCCGCCGACCGGCGACGATATCGGTTACGGTCACCGCTCCAGGAGACGGGGAAGGAGGACAGCGCCGCAGGACAGCAGGAAGCAAGCGGCGATGACGCCGATGCGGCGCCAGGGAATGTCCTCCACACGGCGGTCGACCAGGATGGAAAGGCTCAGGCCGAAAGCCGTTCCCAGGACGATCCAATTGATGACGGCGAGGACGAGTTCGCCGGCCGGCGTCTCGGACCACCACGGCACGGTGCCACCGACTGCGGCGAAGAGCGACACTCCGGTTAGGACGATCAGCGGACCGGCGATGCGGAACCTGATTGAGGGGTTCATCGCTCGTAGCCGTCCTCGGTCCGGTCGTCCCTGTCGTTCGCCAGCTCCACGTCTGCGGCATCAACCGACCGGAGTCGCTGCGCCTCGCGCTCGTACCCCGCACGCTCCTCCGCGGACATCTCGCTGTACCGCCGTTGCACTTCGGTGAAGGCGCGGCCCATACCCTCGGCGTGCCACGGATTCGATGCTGCCGAACGTAGGCTCGCGCCGCCGAGAACGCTGCGGGCGAAGGAGCCGAGCGGGTGATCATCGCCGTGGATCGCTGCCAGTTTGGCGAGCATGGCACGAGCCAACGGCTGCTGAGCTACGTCGTCGTGCATCGTCGAACCCTCTCAGTAGCCCGCGGGGTGGCGGTAGGACTGTAGCTCCGGCAAGTTATCGACCTTGAGTTTCGCGTCGATCGCCGAGATGGTGCCGGCGATGGCCTTGTAGCCGGCTTCGGCGTTGCCGAATACCGCCGAGATTTCCTGGTAGAGGTTGTAGGCCTGCCAGATGTAGTAAGCGGCCACGCCGTAGCCGACCGCCCCACCGACGATGGTCTCGGACGTGGCTGTGCCCACCACCGCGGCGGCGTTGACGATGATCAGAACGTCGATCAGCTTGCCGATAAGGCCACTGACGACGTTCCAGAGGTTCTTCGTCGCGTCGGCGGTCTGCATGTAGAGCCGGTGGTACTCGGCGCAGACCGACTGCAGGTGCATGGCAGCGCTAGCAACGCGCAGCTGAAACTCCTGCTCGGCCTCCGCCGCGTTGCCTCGCCACACCGATGGCACATCGCCGGCGCCGGCCGAGAGGTTGCGGCCAATGTCCATTGCCGCCGCGCCGATCTTGCCCCAGGCGGCGGCGCAGTGCTCGTAGGCCTTCCAGTCACCGCTGAAGTTCTTGGCCCACGCCTCGAACGGGTCCCACCCAAACACCCATACGCTGACCTGCCGAACCCACGCGGCCGGGCTGATCGCGTCGGAGAGCAGATTGATTTCCCACTTCTCGACGCCGCTGAAGTACGACGGGTCAACGAGGTTGGAGGTGGGCTCTGCGGCGTCACCGAAGGCCGCACGCTGACGCGCCCAAAGGTCGGGGCGGCCCTGCGCCGTCGTTCCTCGAACCGCGGCCGGGTCCTGTGCACCCGCGTAAGTCGCGTCGAGGCGGGACGCGGACGACTCGTCCGAGCGCCGGTAGTCGCTCTGCGCGAGGTTGATTTGAGTGGCCGCGCTCTTGGTTATCTCGGTGAGATTGCTGAACGCGTCTGACATCTCGGTGTATGCCTTGTAGTGCGGCCCGGCCATGATCATGATGTAGCCCTCTTCGCCGAACGAGAGGTCGCAGTGCTTCACCATGTACTGCTTTGTGTCGGCGGCATCGCCTGAGGCTCGATGCAACAGGTTGTACAGGCCGTTCATGCCATCAACATCAGCAAAGAACCCGCTCATATCCCCCACCCGAGCTAGCTGAAGTGCCCGGCGATCATAGTGACCCGGGGTTCCCGAGCACAAAGCCCCTCGGAGGCAGCCTTTAAGCACACCCGCCGATTCCATCACATCGCGACCAACAGAGAAGCCACCGGATCATGAGTCACCTCAAGCGAGGCGATCGCGCTGGCACGCAACGACGGGGTCGTTACCGTCTTCGGCGGGCGGCGTCAATCCGCCCGTATCACGGCCGTGCTCGTCCAGCCCGCGATACAGACGCCGACAGCGACTGATTACGCTGCTGCCGCCTTGGCTCTTCTGTGCTGCTGTCGCACGACATACATCCGTATCCCATCGCCGGCTGGCCACGTCGGCCTACTTCGAAGCGGACGAGCGTGCGTCGGCAGCGGCCACACTCGTCGCCGAGCTGTCCGCTGCCGGGGGCGACTCCGGAACGGCGCCGCTGGGCCCGACGCACCGCGTCGGCGAAGGCGGCGTGCTCTGTCCGGAGCACGACCCCGGGATCGGGCCCGAGCAGAGACGCCGTCGAGGACCACACCACGTCCCCGATCACCGCGCTGGATTCGAGGATCGGGGTACAGGGCCGGATGTTTACTCCCCCACGCTTCGCCTCCATCGCCTCGGCAGACAGGAAGCCATCCGGGTCCGGCTCGACCCACAGTGTCACCGGCTCTGTCTTCACCTCCTGCTGCGAGATCCGCTGCATTTGCGGGATGAGGCGGCGGAGGCCGACCAGCGGCGCGCGGGGCAGCCACATCTCGACGGTTTCGGCCCGCGTGAGATCGTCCCGAAGCCACTCCAGCACCCCACTCGTGACCTGCTCGGTGACAGCCGAGAACCCGAGCGCCTGCTGCCACGGCACGTGGGTCGCCTGATCGAGCAGATGCGCGAAGAATTTCCAGACCGCGTCCGGACTGGATCGCCTGCGGTGGAGCTGGTCGACGGCGGCGACAACCACGAGATGGTCACGGGCGCGACTGGCCGCGACGTTGAGCAGGCGAGCGCCATCGCCGCCCGCGTTGCCCTCCGTGAACCACCGGTGCAGCGGCTTCACTCCCAAGCCGGTGTCGACCGTGTCGTACACGACGATGTCCCGCTCGCCACCTTGAAAGCGGTGCACGGTGGAGGCAGCCCACTCGTCCAGGTCCGTTTCTGGTAGCAGGGACTCCAGGAGTCGGGCCTGGGCGGCGAACGGGGTGATGACACCGAGGTTGCGAGTGTCGTCACCGGTCGCGCCGAGGAGTGCGGCGACCAACTGAACGTGCATGAGGTTGTACCGCGACGACAGGCCCTGCTTACGCGCGGTGCGAGCAGCAAGGGTTGACGTGTCGAGGACCACCAGCTCGCCGTCGGCCCAATCCGCGCGGCTCGGGCGAGACCTCGCCGACAGGTCTGCTGCGGTAACGAGTGGGCTTTCCGGATAGAAGGCGGTGCTGACAACGTCGTTGATGCTCTCCCGCATGCGGTACTGCTCGGTCAGCGCAGCCAGGCGGCCCGGCGGCTGCTTTCTGGCAACCGCGACGTCCACGCCGGCCTTCTCAAACGGACTCCGGTGAAGCCATTCCTGGGCCGCTGGGGTTTCCGCGACCACGACCGGGGGCAGCTGGCGGAAGTCTCCGGCGACTATCGTGTGGCCGCGCCCAGCGCCCGCGACCAGCATGGCGAGCGCAGCCGTCGTCATGCTCGCCTCGTCGAGGACCACCACGTCGAAGGTGATTTCCTTCAGTGTCTGGAGGACCACCTGGTGGGAGGTCGCGGCCACGACGGTGGCTTCCTCGCAGACCTTACGACGTACCTGCTGGAGCGCCTCGTCCAGCACGCGTACAGAAGCCGTGCACTCCGCGATCTTCGTCTCCAGGTCCAGCCGGCTCGTCTCCTGCTCCGCGCCGAGGTGCCGATGACGTCTCTTCAGAGTGTTCAGCCGCTCGCGCAGGTCCCGGAGCTTCTTTCCCTTCTCAACCCGCGACGTGGCAAGCGGAGCGCCACGCTCCGCTGCGACCTCCTCGATAAGGACGGGTCCCTGCTTGCGACCGATCAGTGACGGGTCTGACGGTTGACCGAGACGCACCAACCCACCTCGCCCAAGCTCCGGCAGTCGCTTCAACGTGGCTTGCACCGCCACGTCGAGCGCAGCGTTCGTCGGTGCGGTGAGCAGAACGCGTTGTCCGCGTTCACACAGTTCGGCGACGAGTGTCGCCAGCGTCGTCGTCTTGCCCGTGCCCGGTGGGCCCCAGACCCAGGTCACTCCGGGAGTCAATGCCAGCTGGACCGCGTACCGCTGCCGCTGGTTGAGATGCTTCGCCTTGACATCGGGGAGCGCGACGGCAGCATTAACCTCGCGGCTACGCTCCACCACGGCCATCGCGGCCGCGGCGTCGAAACCCGGCCCGCCGTTGACCAGCTCCCGAAGCCGGCGACTCTGTGCGGAGAGCAGCCAGGACAAATCGCAGCGCAGCACGGCCTCACGCGCGAAGGGCGCGGCCGGCGGCATGGAGAGCGTGACGACGTTGCCGAAGACCGAGACGACCTCGACGTCGAACGGCACCTTCGCCACGATCAGGGTGGCCTGCATGCCCTCGGAGACCCCGAGATCGCCCTCTGCCTCGAATCGCGCCAGTCTGCGTTCTCCGGCTTGCGCGACCCGAGTCCCCTCGCTCAGGGGGACATCCTGCAAGGTCCGTTTGTCAGTCACAGCTCGCAACTCGTCAAGCAGAGCACGGGAAGCGTGGTCCGCCACTTTCGACCACCCGGCAGGTACGGGGCCCATGGGCGGCGGCTGTTCCACCATGGGGATGCCAATCGACGAGGCCAGCCGCCACACCTGTGCGGCTGCCCGCCGAGAGACGGCATTGGCCGATGAGTCGCGGTCGCTCTGCACCGGCACCTGATGCCGCGTGGTTGACCGCTCCTCGGATGGGCGAGTAGGCGCGACGGGCGCAGCCCAGCCGCGCGGCACCCACGTGTCGCCCTGCAGGTCGGCAAGTCCGTGGGTGGCACACGCGAGATACAAACCGGTGCTGTCGGTACGTAGCCCAGCACGTCCGAGACGCTCCAGCAACGCATCCTGCGGTACAGGTCCACCCGACAACGCCTGTTGGACGGCCTTGATGAGCCGGCGCTCCGATCCAACCCCCACAACGACCTCCGCGGACCATAAGCTGCCCAGGTCCGATCGCGGGCTCGCACGCCGACGCTGCACTCCGAGCTGCCCGCCCCAACGAGGGCGATGACCGTTCCGCTTCGCATCAGGCATGGCGTAGAGCAACAAGACCATCACTGTCGCAGCACACGCTATGAGCGAATTAGTCGCTTGGGGGCCGCCTGGACGGTCGAGATGGCTGTCTGGTCCGCGACCGTCACGCGCCGCTTCTCGATCAACATCAGCCGTCCAACCGATCGATGGTTTGCCGACCCCGTGCTATACGATCATGAGACAGGCAGCACCAGTGGTCGTCTGTTCCTGAAGCGCCTTGAAAGTCGTCGACGATTTCCGGCCCGCAGCTTCGGGCGTGCCGTCTGACGCCCTCCGCGCGTCGTTGATCTTGAATGTCGGACCGCCGTGGCAGGATCTGCGCCATGACGACGCAACACCCCAACGCCCCGCAACTGCCGACGCGACGCCTGGTCTACGGCCACGCCCAGCTGCACGATTGTCTCGCCTTCGCCGACGCCGACACCGCAGCCGACGAGGCCCGGGAGATCGTCGCGATCGCGTCTTCCCGTACGTGGGGCGAAGCCCGTCGTGTTGCTCCCCGCCACATCTGGAACCCGGTCGGCCCCGACTACCACGATCCCGACGACGGGCCCGCCGACGACGAGCCGTTCGACATCAACGACGTGGGTTCGGTGCAGGACGGGAACTGGCCTCCCATGGTGACGGCACGCACGCTCAAGCTGCTGCCGAAGGACCTGCAGGCGCGATTCGGCGAAGACACCGACACGGTTTTCAATGGGGACTATTTGGAAATTCCGCTCTTCCACGAGGCCGAACTCGTGGCGGAGCTGCGGGAACGCGGCTTCGAGGTCAGCCGGGACGACGACCTGATCAACGTCCTGGACGGGCGCAGCTTCGGCTCAGTTGACTGACGTGCGGCGGTCGAGACTGACCTCCCGGTTCGCCTCGACCGCGCTGTCGCGCTGCTCACCCGGCCGCGCGATCGTTGCCAGACGCTCATTGACTTGCCTGCCTGGTCGTGGGGAAGGTTGGGCACCCCCGCACGTGCGGGCCCGCCCCGCGCTCACATAGCAACTCCAATGAGCGGTACAACACAAGCGCTGGCCATCGAGGTCATCTATCCTTAGTGGACGACTGGCGAATGAGATGTCATAGGCGCGAGGACTGCCAGGGCCGAAACTTGTCCCAGTCCCGTGGCCCGGCGTTCGCTTCACACCTGCCGTGGTCCATCGGTCGAAGCCACAAGGACCACTCCGGCAGCTAACGCTGTCCCGCCGGATCTAGCACCGACCTGTCTCCACATGCGAGAGTGCATCGACCGCCACGCCGGCACATGAAGTTACGCATGGCGAATGAGGGGAGCAGCTGTGCCGTTCCAAGCGCCAATCACGATCGCCACCGCACTTGAGCGGATGAGTCGGCACGACTACGTCCTGCCGGCGATTCAGCGCGAGTTCGTGTGGGGAACCGACCGGATATGCAAGCTGTTCGACAGCCTGATGCGCGGCTACCCGATCGGCTCCTTTCTGTTCTGGAAAGTAAACGGCGACCAGGTGAAGTCGTACACGTTCTACGACTTCGTACGGACGTATCACGCGAGGAACTCGCCACACTGCCCCACTCTCGACGTGGAACGCGGGCGAGATGTGACGGCGATCCTGGACGGCCAACAGCGACTGACCGCACTGAACATCGGCCTCCGCGGATCACACGCCGACAAACTGCCCAGGATGCGGGCGAACAACCCGCTCGCCTACCCGACGAAGAAGCTCTACCTCGATCTGCTTTCTCAGGGGCAGGACGAAGAACTCGAACTCGCCTACCACTTTCGGTTCCTCACCGCCGCGGAGGCGGCCAACCCCCCTGAGGGCACATTTTGGTTTCCGGTCGCGGACATCCGGGACATCAACGAAGGTGACGAGGTCTTTGACGTCACCGCCCGGCACGACCTCCCCGTCTCAGCCGGTCGCGTGCTGTTCAAGCTCTACGACGTGGTGAAGCGTCAGGCACTGATCAACTACTTCGAAGAAGAGGATCAGAGCCTGGACAAGGTGCTGAACATCTTCATCCGCGTCAACAGTGGCGCCGTCCCGCTCTCCTTCAGCGATCTGCTCCTCAGCATCGCCACCTCGCAGTGGCGCGACCGGGATGCTCGCGAGGAGATCCACGAGATTGTTGACGACCTCAACCGAACGGGTCTTGGCTTCAACTTTGACAAGAACAGCGTACTCAAGGCCGGTCTCGTCCTGTTGGGCAAACGCGACATCCGATTCAAAGTCGACAACTTTGACCGGCACACAATGCTGGAGATGGAGGAAGGCTGGGATGACATCGAGCGCGCCCTCCGCCTCGCAGCTCACCTCCTGAGCGACTTCGGTCTCTCGGCTGCGACCCTGCCTGCGAGCAGCGTGATTATTCCGCTTGCTCACTACGCACACCTCCGACAGCTCGACGAAGGCTATCTCCGGCGAGCGGCTGAGGCATCGGACCGGAACGAAATCCGCCGGTGGTTGTTGCGGGCGGTGATCAAGAGTGGCATCTGGGGCAGTGGACTCGACACGCTGCTCGGCGGTCTGCGTGCGGTACTGGACGTCGAGGCGCGCGCAGGATTCCCCCGCGTCTCTCTCGAGCGGGAGATGGCGCGGCAGGGCAAACCTCTGCGGTTCGATCCATTGGAGATCGACGACCTGCTCGACCTGAAGTACGGCGGAGCCAAGACGTTCGCTCTGCTGGCACTGCTCTACCCCGGTGTCAATGTTCGCAGCGCTTTCCACGTCGACCACGTATATCCGCGGAGCAGATTCACTGCAGCCCGGCTTCGCGCCGCAGGCATCCCTGATGGTGACATCCCGGCGTACCTCGAACGAGTCGACAGATTGGCGAACCTACAACTTCTGGAGGGCACGGAAAACGTCGACAAGCGTGCCTCCCTTCCGTCGGACTGGGCTTCGCGCGCCTACCCTGATCCCGCCGCGCGTGCTGGCTACGTGGCTCGCAATGATCTCGGAGAACTGCCAGCACTGGACGACTTCCTCCGGTTCTACGATCGCCGGCGGGAGCTCATGCGTGAGCGGTTGCTCGATCTACTCGGCGTTGACCCCTCCGCGATGGCCGAACCCCGTCCGGAGCGGATGGACGGGTCACCGAGGTCTTCAACGTCGCCCTTAGCGAGCAGCCATTCCTCCCATCGGCGCGACATTGCCGCACACATCGTGTCGGCATTTGCCGCCGCGCCGGCGGATACCTTCCTCACCACCACTCAGATCAGAAACCACCGGAGCGACGAATACGGCGACGAGTTTCCGTCCGCGGGAGCAATCGCAGCGCGCCTTTTCCCTGCCACGGGACGATGCACGGTGCCCGGCGTCGAACCGAGCGTGAACGAACGGGGGGTTCGAGGAGCTAGAAAGGCGCCGCCGATCGCTGACTGACCTCGGCAACTCGGCTGGCTAGTGGGTCCCGGCTCGTCCGTCAGTTCAGCGAAACTGACGATCCTGGGCAACGCGGATCCGCTCTCGCCACTTCGGCGCGACGTCTATGACGAACACCTCGACGACCTGCGCCTTGAGAGCGGCGGCGTACCAGGTCCGGGCCTCCGGTCGGAAGCCACGAGCCGCCTGCTCATCGCTGAGCAGAGGATCAGCCGGTGCCCACCGCCCAGCTGTGCACGAACATGGATGAGCTTCAGCGCGTCCGTCAGCACCTTGTGCTTTTGGGTCACCTTCGCTGGTCCTTGATGTCCCCAAGCCTCGACAAGGGTGGGTGGAGCATGACTGACACCGTCGACGTCCACGTACTCACCTCCCGGCAGATGGAGCCTCGTCACGGTGACCGCATAGCCCAGCTGCCGAGAGACCTCCTCGACGATCACCGCCTCCGCTCCCCGCTGAACTCTGCTGCTGCCCGCCGGAAACTCCGAGAGCGGCTTCTCGTCGGATTCACCGGCATCTCGCGGACGCGGCGGGATAACGGAGGCCGACGTCCCAAGGGCCGCGGTCGGGTCAGTGAGTAACGCCCCATCTCAACACGGATCAGGTCTGCATAGCGAATCGCATGATTGGCTGGGGCGTTCACGCACATGCGTGACGTCACATGCGTACGGATGGTGCTCTCGGCGTACGTACTTCCTCTGCCGATCAGCAGCCGAACAAACTCTTCAACCGTAAAGCCGCCGTCGACACTCCGAACAGCGAGTTCCGTGGCTGCCTCGAGAACCTCGCCGCGACGGGTACGCACCGCCATGATTCAGACCCTACGACCGCACAGCACTGCGGACATCAGCCGAAGAGACCCCTCACGACGGGTGCGGCTGCCCCAGCTCGGCATGGCAGACCAGCGCTTGCTGCCGACACCGCTCCGCCAGGTCGGGGTCGCTACCAACCTCGAGTTGGTGTGCCAGCGCCTCGAAATCGTGCAGGGCTTTGCGGTACTCGCCGGCGAGCATTCGGAGCTCAGCCATGTCGAGGCGTAGCAGGAGGATCTGCGGGTCGAGGTAGTCTCGTCCATCATTGGCCGTTCGTAGAGCGCTTTCCAATACCTCGGCCGCCTGCGTGAACCGCTCCTCCTCCGCCAGTTCCTGCACACGCGCCCGCGCTTCGGCAAGGTCGGTACTGAGCACCCGCGCCGGCAGCTGCACAATCGGTGAACCCTCCGTGCGCCCGGACACGTGATTCGCGGTAGCAGTGAGAGGTCGGTGCTCCCCTCCGACGAACGGCGTCAGCAGTTGACCAACCTGTACTGCGGACGCCGGCCGTTCTTGGGGGTCCTTGGCGAGCAAACAGAACACCAGGTGCGCGAGATCGTCGGGCACGTCGCCCCGGTGTTCGCTGACAATAGGGACCGGCGCCTGCCGGTGCTGGCGCAGCATGTCGAGGGCATTATGCGCCTCGTACGGCGCGTGCCCCGTGAGCAACTCGAAGAGGATGCAACCCAGCGCGTACAGGTCGGCTGGCGGGCCGACGGGACGATCGGACGCCTGCTCGGGAGCGAGGTAGGCCGGCGTGCCGAGCATATGACCGGTCGTCGTGAGGCGCGACGCCTCGGCCGGCCCCAGCAGGGCGGCCACACCGAAGTCCAGCACCTTGACGGTTCCGGTCGGCGTGACGATCACGTTCTGCGGCTTGAGGTCGCGGTGCACCAGCGACGCGGCATGCGCGGCAGTGAGCACCGCGCAGATCTGCGCGGCGATCGAGGCCGCCTGCGATGCGGGGAGCTGACCCTCCTCCGCAATGAGATCGGCGAGGACCACACCCGACACGAGCTGCATAACAATGAAGAGGTCATCGCCGTGAACACCCAGGTCGTGCACGGTGGGCACGCCTGGGTGGTCGAGCCGCGCGGTCGCCCGCGCCTCCCGCCTGAAGCGCTTGGCCGCGGTCTCCCGTTCGTCATCCGGCAATTCCATCTGGCGAAGGAACTTGATGGCCACCGGCCGGTCGAGTCGCTCGTCGTAGCCTGCCCAAACCTCCCCCATGCCGCCGCGGCCGATCGGATACGTCAGTTCGTACCGATCAGCGATGCGATTGCGCGCCTGCACTCCCGGCCTCCCCGTTTGCTGGTCGTGCGCCCCCCTGCCCAAGAGCAGGGAGGCGTGGACGTCACGTTAGCTGTCGCTGCACCAGCCGGCTCGTGAGGAAGGGGCTCGGCGCCCCGTGCCAGAACACCGCCAGCTCATCACGCGGACGGGTGGCGGCCACGAAGAGCAGTGAGCGGTCCCGCTGCCGTTCGCGCTGGTAGCGCTTCGGATCGCTGTCACGGTACCGGTTGACCATCTGCCGCGGAACGAGCCCGTCGCTCACCCCGGAAATGATCATGCGCTGATATTCGAGGCCCTTGAACCGGTGCATCGTTCCGATGTGGACACCGTCGGGTTGCTTCGGCCCGTCAGGCCCGATCTCCACCACTCGTGTCCCGTCGGCCTGAAGTCGGGCGATGACGTCGGCGGCGAGTTCGTTCGTGGGCACGCAGATCGCCACTGAACCGTCCGTCGGGTTGCCCCAGCTCCGCAGCTGCTCGACGATCAAGTCACGCTCCTGCGCCCACGTGGCCGCGCCCCGGAACGTCGGCCGGCCGCCGCGCAGCAGCGACCGGTAGCCCGCAAGGTCTTCCTCACCGCCGTCGAGGTCGTCGTAGACCTCCCCGGTCATGATCTGGAGGGCGTCCGCCAGGATCTGGCGCGTGGTGCGGTAGCTCAGGGTCAACCGCGACGAGCGACCCCGGATGTTGATGCCCAGGCTGCTCAGGGTCACGTGGTTGTCGTAGATGCGCTGGTGGGTGTCACCGGTGAGGAACATGTCGTCCTGGCCGGGAGCGACCATGGCCCGCAGCATCTTCCAGTGCGCCGCGCTGAGGTCCTGCGCCTCGTCGACCACGACGTGGCGGTAGCGGGGGCGGTAGAAGCCGCCCGACGATTCGCCGGACGCGCCGGCGGCGGCCCGATCCATCTCCAGCCGCGCCGCCCGCTGCGCCACCTGCCGCCACGTCCAGACACCCTGGCCCTCAAGCCAGGTGCTGAATCGCTCGGTGAGCTGCCAGATCTGGTCCCGCTCAGCGCGGTTGAGGCTGCGTCCGCGGTTGGGGCGGCGGGCCTTGAAGTAGTCGGTCCGCGAGTTGAGGACCTGGCCGAGAATGACCTGGGTCCACTCCGCTGCGAGAAACTCGGCGTCCCAGCCGGACTCCCCCGTCTCGAGAAGGAACTCGCTCCACAGCTCGGGAACCCGATTGTCGTCGACGACCCGGCGGCTGCTACCCGACTTCGCCTCGGTCACGACCCGGCTCGCCAGCCGATCGATGTTCACGATGTCGACGCGCGACACCAGCTCCTGGCCACCGAGGGCCATCAGCCGGGTCCGCAGGTCGGCAGCAAGATTTCGGTTGAAGGTGGTGAGCAGGATGGGCTTGTCCGCCCCAGGGGGCAACTGCCGGGCAAGGTGGGCAACCCGGTGAAGGGCCACAATCGTCTTGCCGGTACCCGGCCCGCCGCCGACCCGAGCCGGCCCCTTATACGGACGCTCGACCAGCTTCCGCTGCGTGGGGTGCAGGAAGATCTGCCACCGCTCGAACGCCTCACCCAGCATGGCCTGCAACGCCTCATCGTCGGACGTCACCTGCGTCGCCGGGCGTTCCACCGCCGCTTCGAAATCCTCCGGATCAACCGGCTCGTCAGCACGTACAGGATCGGTGACCTGCTTCAGCACCTCGTCGTAAGGGGTGCCGTCGAAGAGTGCGAAGAGCACATCGGTGGTGAGCTGCGGCGCCCGGTCAAGCAGCTCCAGCAGCTCGGCCTCGGCGGTGAGCTCACGGATCTGCGGCAGCAGCGGCTCGGAGACGCCAAGCTCCAGGAGCTGCACGTCGGTGTACGCGTCGAAGAGCGGCTTCTGCGCCGGCTCCGGCTCGGCGACCAGCGGTACGAGCCGCCCCACGATGCTGTCGCCGACCGGCGCGAGGTCGACGACCTCGATGCCACCGGTGACCCGGTTGATCCGGTAGGCGTACCGGGTGAGGTCGTCGTACACCTCACCACGGTGCTTCACGTCGACAAGAAGGTAATCGCGGTCGGCGATGTGCAGCAGCAGCGCGCGATAGTCCTTGTTGACCCTGGCGGACATCAGCCGGGAGTCGCCGCTGAGCGCCTTCAGGTTGAGCCCCGGGTTCTCCGGATTGTGCCGGAACTTGTGCATGAACTCGTAGACCGCACCGATGTCGGCGCGGGTGAGCTTCATGACCTCCTTGTCGGCGCGGTCCAGCATCCGCAGCGTCGCCCCGGTGTTCATCGGCCCTCTCCCGCGCTCGCCTTGATTTCAGCCATCAACTCGTCCACCGACCATTCCCGCGCGGTCCGCGCATGCCAGCCCGCCTCGGCGTACGCCCGGTCGCGGTCTTCCGTCTCCGGGTCGTCGGGCGGGCCGGTGAGGACGATGGCGATACGCCGGTCAGGCCAGGCCAGCTCGGCGGGCCAACCCTGGTCGCCCAACTCGTAACCGACGACCGGCGCGGGCAGGTTCTGCCGCGCGAGCTGCTGCACGAGCAACTCCAGGGTGCTTTCGTCGTGGTCCATGTACCGCAGTACCTCATACCAGGGCGACTCGTCGTCGACCGCCTCCGACTGCGCGGGCGTCGCCTGGGGCGTGACACCGAGCCAGGTCGCGGTCTCCTCGTCCAGCGGCAGCGCGCGCTGGGCCAGGGCCAGTCCGGTGCCCTCGGTGACCGCCATCGACGCCGGCTCGAAGGCGTCCAGGGTGGAGACCGCGAGCTGGCCGGCGTCGCCGCCGCCGTTGGCGAGGAACTGGATCACGTTCCCCCACGCCAGCCAGGCCGCCCAGCGCTCCTTGTGCCCCTCACCGGCCAACGCGGCCGGCAGGTCATCGAGCACGGTGAGCGCAGACCACGTCGGCAGCGGCTTGCTGCGGCCATCGACGATGACGGTCACCGGGCAGTCAGCGTTGTCTCGGGCACGGGCGACCATGATGTGCCGTGCAGTGGCGCTTGGCAGCGGCTCATCGCGCAGCGCAGCGAGGAGGGTTGCGCCCACGCCACTCGAGTCGGTACCGGTGTTTTCCCGCGCCTGTTTGAGCATGGCCGCCACGGTCGCTTCGGCTCGCCGCTGCCAACGCGTGAGGTCGGGGTCGGCGAGGAAGCGCATCAGCTGCTCGATCGGATTGGCCCAGACAGTCTTCTCGAGCTCGTCCGGGTCGGCGCCGGGGAGAAACTGTCGATACCGATCCCGGGCCGCCTGCTTGGAGACCCCGCCGTACGGCATCCAGCGCCCCTGCCCGTCCGCGCTGTCCCACGTCTTGACGTCGTCCCACGTCGCCGCGAAGACCAGGTAACCGTGCGCGCGAAGCCGGGCCCGCTTCTCAGCGTCGTCCGCGAGGCGGTTGTACTGGGAGGAGGCGTGGTACTTGAAGCCGTCGAGGTAGACGGCCACCTCGGGGGACGGCCCGTCGAGGCGCTTGAAGTGCACGTCCGGCCGCGTGCCCTTGACCGTGTTCTGCAGCTTCATCTGCCAGTGGGTGACGCTCTGCCCGCCGTCCCTGATGAATCTCAGGTCGGCGATGCGGGCGCCGTCGTGATCGGTCCGCCGGTCGATCCGTAGCCCGGAGTTCGGTGTCTCGCCGAGAGCCAACAACTTGGTGAGGAACTGCAACTCCAGCTCGCTCTCCACCTGGTGGATCAGCGAGATCTCATCAGTGCGGGTGCCCTCCTCGACGTCCCAGCCGTCGAGCAGCTTTTCCAGCATGCCGAGCGCCTCATTGCGGCTCATCAGCGCGAACTCCTCGTTGCGCGCGTAGCGCAGGAGGCAGCGGTGACACACCTGCTTGGCCTCGTGCCGGCAGACACAGTCGGCGATTTTCCGCCGGGCCAGCTCCAGGATGGCGCGGAACTCCTCCGGCTTGGCGAGGCGGTGCAGGTAGCCGGTGCCCTGCGGCTGCGTGTCGTAGACGACCACGAAGTTGCGGGTCCCGTCACTCTGCCCGTCGGGCATGGTGGAGGACACGACCTGGAGGTGCGCGGGGTCGCCGCCGTACTGGGCGGCGATGCCGAGACGGACGGCGGCGGCGAACGAGACGAGCCGTTCCGCCACCATGGCGGTCGCCGCGGGGATCAGGATGCGCAGCGCCTCGGTCTCCAGCTCGTGGGCCAGGATCAGGTCAACGTGGGTGTCCGGCGTGGCCGGCGAGCGGCGGTACGGGCACCAGGGCCGGTGATGCTCGGCGCCCTGCACGACGGTCGAACCGGAGGCCTGGGCGGCGAGCTGCTGGCTGACCGCCGGAGCGCCGTCAACCGTGGTACCGCCGCACGAGGTGCAGGTGTGGAACCGGTTGATCCGGACTTCGTCACCGGCGAAGGCTTCGGCGGCGCGGTCGTAGCGCTGGGCACCGAGGTTGAAGTGGCGGATCATGGCGTGCCGGCTGTAGTCGACACCGAAGGTGTCGTGCGCGTGCCGCCAGGACGAGTCGACCCTGTCCGGGTCGATGTCGACAGCCGTGGCGGTGGCGTAGAAGCGCCGGTCCCGGTCATCGCTGTCGTCCCGGATGCGGGCGTCGTCGCGCTTGTCCCGGCTGAGCACCCGGGTCGGTTGGAGCACCTGGAACAGCCGCCCGTGGTCGGCGATGCCACGGTCCTTGCAGCGAGCGCAGGGGCTGGTGTCCTCCTTGGCCAGGTGGGTGCGGACGTAACCGCACTGGGCGCAGACCCGCCACTGCTCGTACGCCGGGCGGTCGGCCGCGCCCACGTCGAGGCCAGAGATCTCGTGCTTGTAGCCCCGGACGTAGTAGCTGTTGCCGGGTGCGATCTCCACCAGGGCCTGACGGGCCGGACGGGCGTACTCGCGCAGTTCGCTGTGGAACCGGCGGTCGCCGTCGGCCTTCTCCTCCCAGGTCAGGGTGGCTTCCAGGTCGGTGCGGGTGTCGATGAGCGCGTAGTTCGGCAGCAATCCGAACTCGACCAGGGTGCCGTGCGCGGCGGCGGCGCTGACCTCCCGCAGCCGCCGACGGACGGCGGCCTCCTCCGCCTTCAGCATCTTGATCTCGCGGGCGTGGTCCGGGTCGCTCTGCACCAGCGTGCCGCGCGCGGTAGCGATCTCCTGGAGTCGGCGCCGCAGATCGGCCAGCCGCGCCTCCCAGGTCTCGTCAGCCTCCTTGACCCGGTGCACGATGCCGTCCCCCGCGAAGTCCCGCAGTTGGTCGGCCGCGGCTTTCAGGATCTTGTCGCCGAAGAGCGCGAGGAACTCCCCGACCAGCCGCGTGCGGTCGCGACGGCCGGCCTCGGCGAGGTTGGTGAGCCAGCCGCTCGGGCCGAAGAGGACGTGCGCCCGACGGGGCATCGGCAGCACCCCGGGCAGCCGGCCGCGGGCGGCCAGGTCGATCAGGTGAGCGAGGTACTGCCGGCGCAGGATCTCCACGGCGGAGAGGAAGCAGCCGGGCGGCACGATCTGCCCGGCGATCATGTCCCGTGGGTCGGTGAGGTAGTAGCGGTCCCGCTCGGTGCGGCCGACCAGGGTGAGCACAAATGCGTTCCCGCTCTTCCGGCCGGCGCGGCCGGCCCGCTGCACGTAGTTGGCCGGCCCGTGTGGGAGCGACGCCAGCACCACCGCGGAGAGGGCGCCGATGTCGATACCCATCTCCAGAGTCGGCGTGCAGGAGAGGACGTTCGGATCGGTGTAGCGCTGCCCGTCGCGGAACTGCTTCTCCACCGTTTCCCGCTGGGCCCGGGTGAGCATGCCGGTGTGCTCACCGGTGACCACCCGGAAGACGGGGCTCTCCAGGTAGAGCCGGCGGTAGTAGTCGTCCGGCGCGGTGTCGTCGGTGGTGGCCTGGAGGCGGCCGCGGCAGCGGTACTGCCGGCAGGGCTGGCCGATCCATTCGGCGATCCGGTCGGGGTGCTCGGTGGCCTGCCAGTGGCAGGTGTCGCACCCGACCCCGGCCAGCACGGCGGCCGCGTCGTCGAGCCGCGTGACCCGCAGGTGGCCGGGCATCAGGCCGTACACGGTGTTGCCGTCCTCGGTGTCGCCGGCGGCGACGATGCCCTCGGCACCCAGGGCCGGCAGCAGCCGGGACAGGTAGCTTGCGGCGTCACCGAGGTCGAGGCCGAGGCAGCGGGACGTCCAGTCCTGGTACCAGTTGCCGCGCGCGGTGATGGCGTCGAACTCGGAGCGGGACTTCGGCGTCGCCAGCAGGAACGCGGGCGCGGACACACCCCTCGGGAACGCGGGCATGCCGGCCGGACGACCACCCCAGACCTGCCATCGGGTGCCGCCCCGCTTCAGGTACGGCGCCAGCCACTCGTGGTAGACCGCCCCCCGGGTTCGCAGCCGCTCCAGCAGACCGCGAAGGAAGGCGAGGTAGCGGGCGTCGTCCGGCGGCGTGCCGTCGAGCTGGCCGGGGCCGGTGAGGTGGACGTCCCGACAGATCGCGGCGGCCCGGGTGGCGTTGTCGAGGGCGACCTGCACGGCGACGCTGCGGGTCAGCTCCAGGGTGCGGCCCTGGCGGGAGCGCAGCCCGGTCTCCATCACGGTGGCGAAGACGAGCCGCTCGCTGATCAGCTCCCAGGTCTCCCGTGTGCCGGTGTGCTCGCCTGCGAGCAGGCTGTCGACCCCCGGCTGGTCGTGCAGGTCCGGCGGTACGACGGTAGAAAGGATCTCCGGCTGGGCAGCCGCCTCGATCATGTCGGCGAAGAGGTCGTCCAGCCCCACGGACTCCCCCGGCTGCAACTGACTGGCGAGCAGGGAGCGCAGCGAGAAGGCGTACGACCGGTTGGCGACGAAGCCGGCGCGGTGCGCGGCGTCCTGGACCGAGTCGTTGAATAGAAGAGTCTTCTTCTCCGCCTCGTCCAACTCGCCACCGGTGAAGAGCTGGGTGATCGCCACCGAGGCGAGGGTGGCCAGGCCGGCACCGAGGAAGCGGATGCCGTGGTCCATCTCGCAGGACGGGCAGCGGTCCTTCTCCGCCACGTCGATGCCGAGGATGTCGCCGAGCACCACGATCGCGTCGTCGCTCGGCTCCCGGTCGCGCTGCTCATCGAAGGGGCGCACCCGCCGGCCGTACTCCAGCACCAGCAGGCCGCCAGGACGCTGCCGTACCTCGTCCTCGGTCGCGGCGATCAGCGCGCGGACCCGGCGCTTGTCCCGCCCAACACTGGCCCGGTAGATCTTGTCCGGGTCGGTCTCCAGCTCCTGCGGGTCCTTCTCGGGCGAGAGCGCCATCCAGCCGGAACGGCCGCAGTGCCGGCAGTAGATGGCCGGCAGGCGGGGGTAGCGGTTGTCAGCGACCACCGCGTCGGTGTGGGTCGCGTACGGATCCAGCTCGCGCGGGGCTTCGCCGTACCAGCCGAAGGCGGGCTGGTGAGTGGTCCCGCGCAGCAGGCGGGAAACGGCGCGTACCCAGAGGTGGGTTTCGATGTTGAGCAGCGGACGGCCCGGTGCCTCCGGGTTCTGCGCCCCGGAGAGCAAACCGACGAAGCGTGCGAGCGCCTTGGCGGTGATCTCGGGACGCGTCTTCATCGCGCTGCCCCAGCCCGTGGCGTTCTTGCGGGGCAGCACGTCGATGATCTCGTCGAGGGTGCGCGGTGTCGGGCCGAGCGAGTCGAGCACCGCCTTGGTCAGCGGGTGCTGGCGCAGCAGCTCGCCAAGGCGCGGCGGGTTGTCGAGGCAGCGCTCGCCGAGCACCAGCTCGGCGACCTCGGCCATCATGCGGTCGGGGTCGCGGTCGTCGACGGCGGCGAGTTGCTCCGGGCTGGGCAGCGGCAGGCTGAAGTCCTGGCGGGCGATGAACTCGCCCGGCTCGTAGCGGTCCTCCCCGACCAGCGACCCGGCGTCGAAGGCGACGCCGAAGACCTGCTCGGCGACCTCGCGGATCGCGGTGCGACCGTCCCGGTCGCCGCCCTCGCCCAGGGTGGCGGAGGTGGCCACCGGGCAGATCGGCCCGAGCGGGCGGTCCGGCTCGTCGAGGTCGAGCGCGGCGGCGAGCCGCCGCAGCAGCATCGCCACGTCGGTGCCCTGCGCGCCGTCGTAGGTGTGGAACTCGTCGAGGACCACGTACGCCGGCTCGGCGCCCTCCCACAGCGGCAGGTCGTCGGCGCGCTGGAGCAGCAGGTCCAGCATCTTGTAGTTGGTGATCAGGATGTCCGGCGGGGTGCGGCGCATCTCCGACCGCTTGGTGAACACGTGCGGGTACTCGATGGCGGCGACGTCACCGATGTAGAGGCCGGCGGTGACCCCGGCCAGTGCCGGGTCGGAGAGCAGCTCGTTGATGCGCTGCGTCTGGTCGGTAGCCAGGGCGTTCATCGGGTAGAGCAGGATCGCCTTGATCCCGGCCCGGCCCTGCTGCCGCTGCCGGCGGCAGTGGTCCAGCACCGGGATCAGGAACGACTCCGTCTTGCCGGAGCCGGTGCCGGTGGTGATCAGTGTCGGTTCGGCCGCCTTCCCCTTGGTCGACAGCCGGGCGAACGCCTTCGCCTGGTGCAGGTAAGGGGTGAAGCCGGCCGGCGTCCAGTCGAGGCACGCCCGCCAGTCCCCCTCCGCCGGGCGGAAGGGAGTGCGGATCCGCAGGTACGGCCCGCGGAAGATGCCCTGTTCCGGGTGGGAGAAGAAGCCCTCCAGGCCCTGGCGTACGCCCTCCTCGGTGAGACCGAAGGTGGTGGTCAGGTACTGCGTGAGGGTCCGGCGCAGGGTGTCGGCGGCGATGGTCGGCCTCATGAGCGGATCACTGCCGCATGCTACTTCACCCCTTACCTGCGCTGACCTGGCCAAGAGGCCACGACCGCAGGGTGAGTCGGATTCGCGACACCTCTCGGTGTCGTCGGCCTCTAGTACGGCAGCCGCCGTTCGAGATTCCGCTGGTGGGAGCGGGTGGACGCGGCGCGGCCACCGCGCGTCTCAATCAACGAACTCGCCCGCCAGTACGGCGTCCACCGTTCGACGATCTAGCGGAAGATCCGCTCCGCTGGTCGAATGGCAGCCTCAGCTGGGACTGACGAGTTAAGGAGTGCAACCCATGGCAACAGGTGCCCTCGACGGACCGGTTCCGGAAGAAGCCGTACGTGGGCAGCGAGTCCTCGACCTCCTGGATAAGGCAATCGCCATCCAGAGCCCACTGGTGCGCAAGAACATCGCCCGGGCCCGCCAGCGGAACCCAGAGGCGACACCAGCACAGGTGATCCGCAATCTGGAGCGGATGTACGTCAGCGCCTTGACCGGGACGGGTGCTGCAGTTGGAGGAGCTGCAGCCGCGCCCGGCGTCGGCACGGGCGTCGCACTGGCACTGTCGGCCGGCGAGGCTCTCTCATCTCTTGAGCTGAGCGCCCTCTTCGCGCTCTCAATCGCCGAAGTCCACGGAGTCCCCATCGACGAGATCGAGCGCCGCCGAACGATCGTGATGGGAATCATGCTCGGCGGGTCCGGCTCCGCCACCATTACCAAGGTCGCCGAACGTACGGGGCAACACTGGGGACGTCAGGTTGTCGCCAAGGTACCTGCCGAGACGCTGCGTCAGATCAACAAGATCCTGGGGAAACACTTCGTCACGAAGTACGGGGCCAAGCAGGGAATCATCGTTCTCGGTCGAGTGGCACCGTTCGGTATCGGCGCTGTGATTGGTGGTGGCGCCAACGCTGCCCTCGCCACTCTGGCTGTGCGGGCCGGTCGTCGCGCATTTGGCCCACCCCCGACGTCGTGGCCAGGCTGACGCGCAGCACACCGCCGAGATACGCAAGGTGGGCAACAACGTCATGCACTTCAACCCGGATCCCGTCAGACCCTCCGAGGTGGCGAAGCTCCGCAACTTCCTCCGCCTGATCCACCGCTACCGGGGCCGATGACTGCACTTGCACGACCTGATGAGGGCCCCATCCGAGCGTCCGATCATGAGGGAGCAGTCCGTGTCAGCATTGACGCGTGAGGTGGGTGACGCTCGGAGTCCGGTGGCCAGGTGGCTACGGTCGATGTTTCCGCACCATCAAGAAGTGCAGGCCGACTACCGGGAGGCGGCCGGGCCCGCGCGGGTACTTCCGTCCTCGGCGATCGCGCTGGGGACGCAGGGTGCCGCCATCGACTGGTGGTTACGGTTCCTGATCGACCCGGCCCCGTCGGTCGGTCTCGCGGTCGCTGGGCTGCGCTCGCGCCGCGGCCCCTGCCGCCGGGCCGGTCTGGAACTGCTGCGCGACCTGGGCGCGGGCAACGACGAAGGCACTCCGCGCGGACGGATTCACCCGGCCACGTTCGCCGACCGTCCGGACGAGTGGTGGGCGCGGGTGTCATACGCGCTGGCTCTGCTGGTGGAGCTGTACCGAGCGCCGATGGTCGACGGCTCCCGGCTGATGCGGCTCGACCCGTCCAGCCGAGCGGAGGACCTGCTGGCGTTGGCCAACGCCGAGGAGGTTGCCGATCTGATCGCTATGCGGGACCTCGCGGTCGAGCGGTTGCTGCCTGCGCTGCCATCCGGACCGGTGACGACGGGAACCACGTTCGACGGGAGCGCCGACATCCACGCCGACGCGGATCTCATCGTGGGCGGGATGCTGGTGGACTTCAAGGCCGGTCAGGGCGGCCGACCGCGGGCGGACGGCAGCCGGGCCGCGGTGCTGCGCCGGGAGGACCTGGACCAGCTGCTGGGGTACGTGCTCCTGGATTACTCCGACGCGTTCGCGCTGCGCGCGGTCGGCGTTTACGCGGCGCGCTTCGGGCACTTCATGTCGTGGCCGCTCGGGGAGCTCTGCGCTCGCCTGGCCGGACGTCCGATCGAGCTTGCGGCGCTGCGACAGGAGTTCGCCCACGTGGTACGGGTCGATCTGCCGGCACACCGGAAGGAGTCGTTCGCCGCACGGCTTCACCGCCGGGCGCTCGCCCCGTAACACAGGATTGACACCCTCACGTTTCTCGATGACTCTGGGTATCCGCCTTCCTACCCTGTGCCATTGTCGGGGGTGGTCATGGAAATCGAGTCGCTCGTACGCTCTCTCGGCCATGAGTCGACGCTCGCGGTCGAGTCCTCCGAACAGCTCGTCGACGAGGTGCTCAAGTCCGCCAAGGAACAGGCTAGGAAGAACGACGCCTACCGCTACGGCAAACAACCGACGCCCATCCGGATCGGGCCGGGGGTGCGTACCAGCCCGGCCCAGGTGCTGCACGAGTTGGGCGTGGCCACCACGTTCCTGGACGCCTCACCGCTGGCGCAGGTGGCCCGGCACTGGGCGCACGTCCGCTACTGCGCCACGCTGACCGCGTATCGAGGTCACCTCGCGCTCTCCCGGTACGCCGACAACGTGGTCTACCACCACAAGGTGACCCAGTCCGAGCAGCTGGGCATCGGCCTGGCGCTGGTGGTGGCCAAGACGCTGCTGCGCCGGCAGCACCCGGGCTGGGACTTCCACGCCGTGGACGCGGAGGTGGCGCTCAAGGCCGGCTTCCTCGAGGGCGCCGGCGAGGTGGACACCACGTCGAAGACCAAGAAGCGGCCGGACTACATCCTGCTGGGGCACCACAGCTCCGGTCGGCGCGGCGGCGTGAAGATCGTCGTCCTGGAGTGCAAGGGCACCCATCAGTCGTCAAGCTTCGCCTACGAGCAGCTCGCCCGCGCCACCGTGCAGGTGGACGCGCTGCGGGTGGGCGGCCGCAGCCAGCCGTCCCTCATGGTCGCCTCGTGTCTGTCCCGGTCCAGGATCACCTCGTACGTGCTCGACCCGCCCGGGGACGACGAGCTGTGGTCCGGCGCGGACGACGACCTGGACGAACTGCTGCGCGCCACACCTGAGGACCAGGACTGGCGACCGCGTCCCGCCCCGCCGGACGAGGCCCGCATGTGGGAGGTCTCCACCGACACCGCTCCCCCGGCCGACGACACCGCCGTTTCATCCGAAGATGAGCTACCGCAAGGGCGGCCGGACGTCTTCGACATCCCCGCCGAGCGGCGCGGCTGGTTCACCCAGATCCTGACCCGCGCCGCCGCGGCGACCGCTCTGCTCTTCGCCGGCAACAACGCCGCCGCCCGCGATTACGCAACGCCCCGCCAGCGCGAGGAACCGCCCGCTCCCGAGCCGCCGGCACTATTCGAGCTGGATCCGCCGTGGGACTCCAGTACCGCCGAGACGCTTCAGCTGCGCAACGGCCTGCGCGCCGAAGGCACCCGCTACCGCGCGCCGCTGCCGGGCCGCAAGATGCTGGAAGTCTTCCGGGGCGTGGACAGCGACCTGTACCGGCATCTCGCGGAGGGCCGGGTCGGGCCGTACCTGCGGGCCGCGCCGCGTACCTTCCGCCGGTGGGAGGCCGCTCGGCCCGACGGCGGGGTGCTGTCGATCGGCCGGGATGGGACGGTCCTGGTCATCCGGCTCGCCGACGAGCGGCGACGGAGCCGGTGACCGCGTCGGTCCTCGGATGCGCCGATGCACCGTCCGGGCAGGACGGACGGCGTTGGTCCCCGGCTGGCACAATCGAGCCCGTCACGACACGGGGGTGATGACATGACAGACGGATTCCAGGTGGACCCGGGCTCGCTCACCGGAGTGGCCTCCACCCTCCACGACCTGGCCCGGCACCTGCACACGGGTCAGGTCGACCTGTTCGTGCTCGATTGGGCCAATGCCCCGGCCAGCCACCCGGAGATCGCGCAGGCCATGCGCTCGTTCGTCGAGTTCGCTCACGACCAGCACCAGGACGTGGTCGCCCTGCTGGCGGCGCTCTCGACCCGGGTGAAGACCACCGCCGACAACTACCAGCACACCGACGGGGCGATCGCGGCGGACATCACCACGTTGCTGACCCAGTCGACCTATCAGTCCGCCGAGCAGCGCACGGCGTGACGCCATGGCCTATCGCGACGCCGTGCGGTACATCGAGGCGATGAAGCCGGGCTACGTCAACGCCGTGGCCGAGGAATGCCTGCGGGCGAAGAAGGTGATCCGCGCGGTGTCGCCCACACTCGACGGCCTGCGCGACAGGGTGGAATGGTCCTCCGACGCGGCTGACCTCTACGAGCAGCGTCTCCGGGAAGCCATCGACCTGGTCGATGGCCTGCACGACGGGTTCGACAAGGCCGGCGCGGCCATCGCCGAGTACGCGGAGGCCCAGACCCGGGCCCAGGCACTGGTGACCGACGGGGTCACGGCCGAGGGCCACCTGCGCGCGCTGATCGCCCCGATCGTGGCCACCCAGTCGCCGGTGGTGCGCTTCTCCGACGCGCTGCGGGCGTGGAACGACCTGCGCGCCACCACGGGGGCCACCGACTGGCTCATCGAGCTCGGCGTCCAGGATGACATCGACAAGGTGCGTGCCGACGCCGAGCGGCTCTGGCAGACCGCCACCGGCGCCTACGACGACGCGATCCGGATTGAGACCGAGGCCCGCGCCGATGCGCTCGCCCTGCTCGCCGCGGCGTACCGGCTGCTGCCCGACTTCCTGGCGAGTTCCGCACTCAGCGCGAAGATCGTCGAAAGGACGCCCGGCCTGCGCGACACCCGGGGCAAGTACCACATCGGTCCGCCCACCGCCCCTGGCCTGACCTTCGACAACGACTTCCCGTACGACCCGAACGCCACCGTCACTCCCGCCGACTACGCCAGCTGGAACAAGTGGCAGGCGATCCTGCGCGGCGCCCAGACGGCTCGGGCCGACCTCGATGACGCTCTCGACCTGTACGCCCACTACCGGGACGGCACCGGCACTGACCGGCGGGTCGACTTCGAGGAGGGCTACCGGGAAGACCCCAACATTCGCAAGGCGGTGGACACCGAGATCGCAGTCGCGCAGCGGGAAGCGGAGCGGCTCTACCGGGAGAGCGGACAGACGGCCTTCCAGATGACCGGTAAGCCGGCGATGATCGACAGCCTGGGCCTCTACCCGACCACGGAGAACTGGCAGAAGGCCCTCGGCGACTTCGCCATGTATGGCACGTCCGACGTCGTCGTCGACGGTGATCAGATTACGATGAAAATCAAGGTCCACGCCGAGGACATGTACAACTTCAATCGCAACGCCGCCGACATCGCCACCGGTGAGCCCGACAACGACAACGGCCGGTTCTCGACCTTAGGGTGGGCCAAGGAATTCCGCACCCACGGCGATATGGAGCGCACCGTGACGTGGACCATCGGCGAGTCGCCCGAGCTCAGCGGCGGGGACACCCCTGAACGCAGTGCCCCGGGCGAGGACCGGGCGGATGGACGTTCCGATGGCTGATCTCCGCGCTGGACTGCTGGTATCGGCAGCCGTCCTGGCCCTCACCGGATGCGTCGATGGTGCCGCCGACGACGGGCGACCGACAGAAAGGAGCGCCAGCGTGAGCCCGGCACCGGTGCGGACCGATCGGGACCCGATCGCCAAGCGCTTCCCCCGCCTCGGGGACTTCGTCGAGGTCCACTGGCAGGCGTCGACGGCCGGCGCCGACACCCGTGGCGTCCCCGGGCCGACCGACACCCGCATCGAGGCGTTGGTGGTGCTGCGACCCGACACCTTGGCCACGGCCGTCAAAGGGTACGAATGGAAGCCCGCGCCGCCCGATTGGGATGCACCGCTGAGCGCCGAGCTGCGCCCGTTCCTGCCCCCTGACGGCACCTGGCAGATCAGCGAGCAGTACGCCAAGGACGTGCGAACCGCGCAGTACAACGGCAACGTCTACCTCGACACCACCAGCGGCACGGTCTTCCTCAGGCTCATCGACAGTTGAGCGCTGCGCTGCGGTGGAAGCTCGCCGGGCCGTTGATCGGGCTGAGCCTGCTGCTGGCCGTCCCGGCGGTGTTCGGCACGGTGGCCTGGTGGTCGCTGTACGGGACCGGCTACCGGGTACTGAGCGTCATCATCTGCCTCGTCCTCGCCGCACAACTGGCGGTGGCGGTCTCGATCGGCGTGCGGCCGGCCAAGGACGTGCCCTGGATCAGGATCGGGCTGGTCGTCCTCGGCCTCCTGCTCACCTGCGGCCTGGCCCGGCTCCGCCGCGAGTTCTGACCCAGCCGCTCCTGACGGCTCAGGTGAACGAAGGATCGTGGTCCTGGCGCGAGCACACCGCCGACGCGACCGTCAGCTGATGATGATCGGGTTGCTGACTGCCGCCATGTCTCCTTCCGGATGACGCACCTCCACTCGGACGAAGCCGGAATCGTCTGCCGTGGTGCCCCACTCGACGACTCCCGATCCGTCAGCGGGCAACTGCTCGCGGTGCACCGCTCCGCGCTCGGTGTGCAGGCTGACGACGCCGGACGGCACGCCGGCCACCCGCGCCCGCACCACGACCGGCTCGCCACGGGACTCCAGGCGTTCACCGATTTCCGCGCTCCGGTCGGCGGCGGTGGCGGTGAGCGCCAGCTCGACCGTGGCCGACTCGGCGATCCAGCTCCGGCCCGCCCTGATGCCAGCGAGGATCGCGTCGGTGCTCAACTCCTCCGCGAACACTACGGTGTGCGGCGTGCCGAGCTGACCCTCCAGATGTACGTCGCTGCTGCCCACCGCCGGACGCCAACGCCCATCGTGGACGTCGAAGGCCAACCCCCGCCCCCACTCGGCCAGCGCCGCCTCATTGTTGGCATTCCACGGCAGGTCCGACGCCCACAGCCCGTTCCACACCTCGACTGCATCGAACCAGCGGTACGGGTACATGAGGGTGCCACCGGGATACGGCGCGTGCGGGTGGGCCGCCACACACAGCCCGCCCGCTTGGCGCATCTGGTCGAGGTGTCGACGGATCACGTCGTCGCGGACGCCGTACCGCCAGTCGACCACCTGCCCTGGGACGACGCCGAGCGCCAGCCAGTGCCCGGTCTGCGTGGTGACCTCTTGGCCCAGGATCACCAACAGATCGTCACCCGCATGCGGCCCCCACGCGTCGTGCCCGCGCGAGTTGTTGTGCTCGGTGGTGGCAACGTAGTCCAGCCCGGCCGCGCGGGCAGCAGCGGCGAGTTCCTCCGCCGTCAACTCTCCGCCGTGCGAGTGCACCGAGTGCACGTGGCAGTCACCCCGGTACCAGCCACGTCCTCGGCCGCCCGCCCGCCGCGCCGGGAACTGCGCCCCGGCGGCCTCCACCGCCCGCCCGCGACCGATCGCCATCCCAGGAGATTACTCACCTCCTCCACGGACGTCCGCGATGCGTTCGAGCTACATGGACGGTCGGTGGATCGCCTCGTACGACGGGGAAATCTAGGTCCGGGTTGTGGCGTTGAAGAGAACCGCACCGGAGGTGCTCAGCATCGAACTCGGCCCGGTCCGCATGTGGCGCGACGACGCGGCCGAGCTGGTGAGACTTCTCGGCCAGTGCTGCGACAAGCCACCGAAGCTGACCGCTGACGACTACGAGTTGGACGACGTCGGCGAGGATTGACCTTGGTCTGCCACGAAGAAGTTCGCCGACGGCCAGCCGCCCAGGTACATTGAGAACTTCCTCGCTTCGAGCATCGGTGGCTCGTAGGTTGCAGCGAAGCGTTGCACCTCCTCACCCAGCCGCCATAGGTCACGACCCGAAATGCCGTCTACTGCAGATGCGCGACGTTCGGTGAGGTAATTGTCAAGCACGTCGAGGATGGTGGCCAAGCTTTGGATTCTCCTTAGCAGTGATACCGCCAGCTCTCAAGCTACGCTCGTTGTATGGCAACAACGCCAGAGCTGGCAAATCTCTACGCTGTCATTGCGCCCAATGCAGCCGCAATTCAGCACGAGCAGTATCGTCCGACCAGCAGGCTCTTTGGTCCAGCATGGCACTTCTGGTGCTTACTCGGAGCCGTCTGCTCCTTCGAGGGTGAGGAGGGGTAGCGGCCTACGATGGCTGCCAGCCCGCATCGATCGCATCCTGTAGCCGCTTGCTGAACACGGCATGCGCCCGCCGATACTCGTTCTCCCGATCCGCTTTATAGAACGGCGCTCTATACCCCTCTGGCACCGGATTCCGCTCGGGATCTTCGAGGTGCACCATCAATTGCACAAAGTGTTCTTTGGTTTGCCCGCTACCATATGCGTTGTGATTGCTAGCAATCTTGCGACCATCAGCATCGAACCACATCGCAGCCTCATAGTCCAGCATGATCGGATAACGCGCCTGAGCAACCGCGATCAGTTCTTCAACACCAACATTGAGCCATGCCGCGACCAGGGCGTCTATCTCCACCAACGCCGCTCGTCGCTCACGTTCCGTTCGTAACGGCACCGCCGGACCCCAAGATGATTTCACCACCTCCAATGGTCGCATTCCAGGCCATCGAGCAGCCCAGACATCCCAGAGCCATGAGTTATCGAACAGTTCGGCCCAGAGGTCAGCATACGCAGCGGTGAGGCAATTGAGGCGAAGAGTGCGCAATGCAAGGGCAGACGCAAGCGGATGGTCTTCGCTGGGTGCCGGCATCATCTTGGCCTCGCCATCCTGAAGGTTGGTTCTGCCAGTCAGCCGCAACAAATAATCTAGCGGCAGGGCAGCCCAAAACCCGGCAGACAATACAGTCTGCAGGTTGGTCGCCAACGCCAACGCGTAGACCCCATGGATGTGAGCGGGCCCTGGCGGCAGAATAGCGGCAAATAACGATCGCTCCGTATCGAAGGCTATCATTTTGCGCCACGCAAGGCGGTAGTACTCGGTGCAGCGCCTACCCGCCCACCTATCCTGCGCCGCACGAGTCCTTGCCTCAATGCCGCCCAAAGCGTAGGTAGTGCGCGGAATCGCGTCAACGGGCAGGCTAACCAGGTCCCACGAGATCCAGTCCCTTGCATTGCGCTGAGATTCCTTCGGCTGCTTCGCAAAAGAGGAGGCGATACCGATATGACTACCCTGCAGGATTACTTGCTCCAGCGCTTTGGCGTGCCCAAGTTGGTAACGAATGAGCCCATCCCTCTTTGCATTCGCCTCATCGTAACCACGAGTGATATTCGGTCCATACGCACCAAGGCGACTGCGATACCTAGCCACAGCCTCGATCGCACGTTCCTCATGCGCAGTGACAGGGTAGAGCAGCGAAGCTTCGTCGACCTTCTCGTCGACTTCACCCCGCAAACGCTGCCAAAGAGCAAGCTTTTCCTCATCGACAGAAACGAATCGCGACGTGTGCGGACGCAAGTCCCAGGCCCCATTGTGCTTTTGACCCGGCGGCGGGCCGGAACCGTCATGACCGAATGACGACATCAAGGTTGACGGATCGAACAGCCAGGACACATGCGAGAAGGAGATTTCTTTGCGCGCCCCATAGATGTGGATGCCGAACTCCGTATTGACATGGATCTCGGGAAATATGGCACGCCGATTGTGAAAGTGCGCATGAAAGCGCAAGTGCCGATAGGTTGCCGCGCGCAGCCGCCGTTCCTTATACCCTCCAAAGTGGGTGTCAGGGTGAATCATGCCCCCAGTGCCGCTACCCCCGATGTGAGCCCAGACTTGGCTCATGAACGCGCGGTAAAGGTCGGGCTGAGTTCCCGCAAGGAGCGGGTAGGTGGCCGACTCAGACAGGTAGGCAACGAGGCCGCTGTGCACGGCCGATTCGGCAAGGTACTCGATGCGCGCGTGCTCAGATACAAGCAAGGAGGCTTTACGGGCGTTCCATCCCTCAACGGACGGCTTCTCGGTCAAGCGGAACCAAGGCTGCCGCTCGGCCAGGACACCACCTTCATCCCAGCGGGGCCGCACCCACGGAGGGTTGCCAACTTGAAGGTCGAAGCCGCCCTTGGCGAAGGCCTGGGCGAAGGTGAGTTCCCAGTGGAAGAAGGACTGCTGCTCGGCGATCCGGTGGGCGGCGAGGAGCCAGGGGAACCGGTCGGTGAGGGTCCAGGGCGAGTCGACGCCGATGACGCCGTCGAGCTTCTGCTCGAACTCGCTCATCTCGCTCAGGCTCGTGAGCTTCCGGCCGTAGAACCTCTCTGTGTTCTCGTCCGCGTCGCTCCGTCCGATGAGCGCTTCGGCGAAAGCGAGCCAGTCGTCCAGGCTGGACAGCGGCACCTGCTGGCGAAGCTGTTCTGCCACGGTCATCCGCCGGGTGCCGGTCGCCTTGGTCGGCAGTTTCATCTGCTGCGGCTGGACGTTCCCGAAGATGTCCGGCGTCTCGTAGAACACCGGTTCCTCGTACGCCGGCACGTCCTTCACGTGCGACACCTGAACGGGCGCGGCCGGGTATTCGGGGTCGGAGCCGTCGAGGAGGCCGACCTTGTCCAGCGGCCAGAACCACAGCGCGCACCACACGTCCATCAGCGTCTTGAGCCGCCAGTACGGCGTGCCGGGCGCGGTCAGGTCGGCGAGGATCTTCTCCCGAGCCACCGCCCCGGTCACCGGCGGCAGGTCCTCGGCGCCCCAGACCTTGATGTCGCGGCGGATCTCCCGCTCGGAGATGTCGAGGCGCTGCTGCACCAGGCCCCACAGGAACTCCACCCGGCGGGCCAGCGCCTGCAACCGCTTGACCTGCGAGTTCTTCCCCTTGGGCGACGGGACACGCTTCATCGCCGTACGCCAGGCCTTGAGCTTGGCGGTCTCCTCCGGTGCCAGCTCGCGGGCCTCTCGCTCCCCCGCGACGGCGCCCCATCCGTCGGCGGGGAGCAGAAAGTGGTGAATGGCGCCCTCGTCGATCGGCCCGTCCCGGAACGGCTTCTCGGCCGGCGCGGTGGTCAGCCACGACTTGTCGGCGAGCTGCTTCGGGTCGTAGAGCTTGCGTCCACAGCCGATGAGCGAGTTGCCGCGTTGCAGATGCAGGCCGAACCAGGGGGCCTGGAGGCCGGCGTGCATGACGTTGAGCCAGAGCGACACCTCTGCCAGCTCGACGGCGGTGCGGTTAAGGTCGACGCCGTAGCAGTTGTGCAGGGCGATGTAGGCCTTCACCCGCTGAAGTTCGAGGTGGTAGTCCTCGGGATCGAGGGTGGTGTCGAGTTCCTTCTGGCGGCGGCGCAGGTATTCGGCGGCGACCTGGTTGATCGCCTCGTTGAGGAACGCGCCGGAGCCGAGCGCCGGTTCGCAGATCGTCCAGTCCAGCAGTTCCCGCGCCTTCGTCTCCGTGCCGTCCTGGTCGAGGCGGTACTTGAGGGCGAGCTGGACGGTGACCTCGGTCAGCGACTGCGGGGTGTAGTAGGAGGCGCTGGTTTGCCGGTCCCGGCCGGCGAGCCGGTAGACGAACTGGCCGGGCCGGTAGCTGACCCGGCTGCGGACGCCGGTGTACGGGTCCTCCTTGTAGACGAAGACGCCGTCGTCGTACTCGTCGACCTTCGAGGCCGGGATCATCCACGAGCCGTCCTTGGGATCGCCGTTCTTGGCGACCTCGTAGAGCTGCTCGGTGGCGACGAACCCGGTGTAGGACATCAGGCCCTCGTACACCGCGCCGAGCTGGTTGATGCCGAGCTGGGCGTACGAGATGAAGCCGCCGCGGCGCTTCTTGCCGCCCTTGGTGAGCATCAGCCGGCGCAGCACCTCGTAGAGGACGTTGTTGCGCAGCCGAGTGTCGATCTTCGGGCCGTCGGGGTCGTCCGGGTCGCTGCCGGGCTCGGCGATGAGCCGTCCGATGAGCTTGGTCTTCTCCGGCAGGAACAGGTCCGAGCGCATCGGCTCGAAGCGCAGGCCTTCGCCTTCGCTGGCCTTGTCGTCGACCTCGGCACCGCCGCGCGGGCGGTGGCCCTCGTTGACCATGCGGAACAGCAGGTCTAGCGACTCGTACAGGTGGGTGCCGCCCTCAGCGGAGGGGGCGAGGCGGCGGGAGACGAGGTCGCCGATGCGGGCGAGGCTGTAACCCTCGACGTACTGGGGGTCGTTGACCGGAAGCACGCCCAGCTCGGGGCGGGCCTCGGCGTAGAGCAGGAACAGAATCCGGTACAGGTAGCGCAGGGCCTCCCGGCCGAGTTCCTTGGCGAGTTCGTCGAGGTCCATCACCTGCTGCGGCTGGTAGCCGGCCTGGCGGATCCGGTCGAGGACCTCGTTGGCGATGAGCTCGACGGAGACCTTCAGGCCCTCGCGGAGTTCGCTGGAGACGCCGACGGCGTGCTGGCGGGAGCCGGCGACCAGGTCGGCGAGGGGTTCGGTGCCGCCCTCGGCGGGCGGGCGCAGCGAGTCGGCGCCGAAGAGCGCGGCGACAACGTCGTACTCCCTGTCGTCGTTGCGGGCGTAGGCGGTGTCGAGGCTGACGGCCAGGTAGCGGCCCTCGCCCCAGGCGCTGCGGTCGGCGAGGGTGATCACTCCGCCGCTGAGGATGAGCACGTAGCGCGGCGGCTGCTCGGCGGCGAAGAGCCACGAGGCGAGCTTGGCGCCGGTATCGATGGTCTCGTTGCCGGGCAGGGTGACCGGGTCGAGCAGCCGGGCGGCGCCGTCCGGGTCCTGGGCGGCCTCGGTGTCGACGGCCCAGCCGCAGTCGAGCGCGACGATCCCGTGGGCGGTGCCCAGCTCAGCGTGGGCGACGCGGATCTCGTGGTCCTGGCCGGCCCGCGCGACGGTGATGGTCTGCGGCTGCGACTCGAAGCCGAGCGCCTTCAGCAGTTCCTGGTGCAGCTTGCGCACCCGCTCCGGATCGAAGAATTCGTCGTCGGCCAGCTCCGACTTGGCGTCGAAGTAGGGCCGGCGCAGGCCGCGCAGCCCGGTGCGTGGTGTCTGCTCGCCTAACTTCTCCGTCTCCGACCACTGCTTGAGCAGGCCGCCCTTGAGGGTGGTGGGCAGGATCTCGGCGAGGTAGTGCGCGGAGAGGTACTCGCCGCGGTTGGTCAGCGACTCGAAACTCATGCGGCACTCTCCGGGGACGGTACGAGGACGGCGAGCACCCGAAGCAGCGGGTCGCCGGCGGTTTCCAAGCGGTCGAGTAGGTCGTGCTGCTCCTGGACGGTCGCGTCTACGCGCTGGCGACGCTTCTCGCGGTGCGCGCCTGGCAGCTCGTCGAAGAGGCTGGCCTGCTGGAAGTGGGTCAGCTGCGCCCGGTACTTCCGCAGCGGCTCGGCGTTAGCCTCGGCCCACTCCTCGCGCTTGCCCTCCAGGTGCTGTTGGGCGGCCTCGACGGCCTGCGGCAGGAGTTGCGTGAGCGGTTCGAGCGCCACCGCGTCGGCGCGGTTGACCATGGTCGGGCCGACGTTGGCCTCGCGGAGCACCTCGTCCATCGGCCGGATCTCCGGCGCTGTGGGCAGGCCGGAGACGGCCATCCACTGGACCACGGTGGGTTGGCCGAGGCGATTGGCGTAGACGCCCTGGATCAGGAACACCGGGTCGGTCACGTCGGCGGTGAGAACCGGGGCCTGCTGGCGGCCGAGGCGGATCAGTACCTTGTCGACCAGCCAATCGACCATCGGGTGCACATCGCTGAGGAAGGCGATCTCCGGCCACATCGGGGTCTTACTCTGCCGAGCCTGGTCGAGCTTCCGCTGGGCGAGCTTCCGATCGAAGGTGACCTTGAGCCGAAGATCCTCACCCTCGCGGTGCACGCGCAGGTAGGAGCGGGGCAGGTCGGTGAGCCGGTGCACCAGGTCGTCGGGGGCGAGGAAGGTCAGCAGCTCGTCCTCGCGGCGCAGGTCGATGTGGTCCTCGGGCCGGTCGTCGTAGATCTCGTGCAGGGCAGCGTCGACGAAATCCTGGGTGGAGTCGAAGAGCTTCGGCACCCGCGCCTGTGCGACGTCCGCGGCGACGGGGGCGGTGCCGACCTCTCCGAAGAGGTCGGCCATCACGTCGATCTCGGCGTGGGCGGCCTCGTAGGACTCCTCGACGGACCTGCCGGCGAGCAGGTCGCGCACGAGGCGGTCCTCCTCAGCCTTGGCGTCGTACAGGCCGGTGGCGGCCTCGACGCTGCCGAGGCTGCGGTGGGCGTTCTCCTCCCGCTTGAGCAGCTTCTCGGCGACCGTACGGTCGTCCTTGGCGTCTTCGCGGTCCGAGGTGAGGACCAGCGCGCGGAACTGCGGCTGGTGCTTCTGCCCGTAACGGTCGACGCGGCCGTTGCGCTGCTCGATGCGGATCAGGCTCCACGGGATGTCGTAGTGGATCAGGTGGTGACACTGCTGGTGCAGGTTGACGCCCTCGGAGGCGACGTCACCCGTGAAGAGCAACCGCACCTCGCTGCCGGCCAGCTCGAACTCCTGCAGGATCCGCTGCTCGTCCTGGTCGGCGACACCGCCGTGCAGCACCCGGACGGCGTTCGGCTTGAGGCCGAGCATGCCGGGAACGACCTCGGCGAGCCACTTGATCGTCGGCACCCGCTCGGAGAAGACCACCGCCCGGGTGTCGCTGCCCTTGCCGACGCCGATCTTCTTCAGCTCTTCAACGAGCTTCTGGAGCTTGCTGGAGTCCCGGTCGGTCATCGCGGAGGTCAGCTCCGCGAGCCGGTCCAGCGCGACGCTCTCAGTCCCGGTGGCCTTCTTGCGCCGGTTGGTCACCGTCTCGTGCAGCGCGCGGTGGGAGGAGAGGAAGGACTTCAACAGCGTGTACGGGAAGAGTCGGTGCTGGCCGGTAACCGCGTCGTCGCTCCACTTGCCCGCCAGCCAGACGTCGGTCAGCTCGTCGAAGACCTGCTCCTCAAGCGGGCTGGCCGCGCAGTGCACCGCCTGGGACGGGCCGCGGTCGGCCCAGCGGTCGCCCATCTGGTCGCGTACCTCCGGGCTGATCTTGGTGCGGCGCAGGTAGAGATGGGCGATGTCCTTGGCGTCGTACTCCTTCTCGTTGGCGATCGCCGCCGGGTCGAGCAGGGAGATCAGCTGGGCGAAGGACTCCCTGTTGCCGTTGTGGGGGGTGGCGCTGGCCAGCAGCAGCGCGTCGCTCTTCGCGGCGAGCCGGCGGGCCAGTTCGTTGCGCTGGGTGCCCTTGTTGATGAGGTTGTGCGACTCGTCGATGACGACGACGTCCCAGGTGGTGGCGTCGAGGTGATGGCCGAACTGGCCGGCATCCTTGAGCGTGTCGACGGAGATGATGGCGCGCTTGAAGTAGGTGAACGGGTTCCGCCCTGCGGGGATCTCCTGCTGAATGCGCTGGATGCCGGTCGAGTCCAGCCGCACGAGGGGGATCGCGAATCGGGTCCAGAGTTCCCGCTGGAACTGCTCCAGCACCTGCTGCGGCGAGACCACCAGGATGCGGTCACCCCGGCCACGGCGGATCAGCTCGGCGAGGATCAGCCCGATCTCCAGGGTCTTGCCCAGACCGACCACGTCGGCGAGCAGGATCCGCGGACGCAGGCCCGACAGCGCCAGCTCGACCGGGCGCTGCTGGTAGGTCAGCGGGTCGAGCAGGAACCGGTCGGCCAGGGCCAGACCCCGCTCGGTGCGCGGCAGTGGCGTACGCCGAAGCACGGCCTCCAGGAAGAGTCGGCTCTGCCGGAAGCGCGATGAGGTGTCCCGGACCAGGACGGTTTCCTCGGGTCGCATCGCCTGGATCTCGTCCAGCGCGGTGAAGAAGGTGGCCTCGACGTCCTGCACGAACTCGGAGACGCCGACGGCCTTGACCATGGTGCCGTCCGCGGTTCCGGTCTTGACGCTGCGCACCAGCCATTCCTCGTCCCGCACGACGATGCGGGAGCCCGGGGCGAAGGTCGCGGCCTGGGGGGTGGTCATTCGTGGCCTTCCTACAGGGTCGGGCGGCGGGCGTACTGGCGGCGCATCTTGTCGACCAGCCATTTCACGTCAACGCGCGGATTGGCGGGCCGCTCGGGGTCGACCTTCGTGGGCGTCGCCTCCGGCACCGGGGCGGTGTCCTCCTCCACGACCGGGGTGTCCTCCGGGTCCTGTTGCGGATCATCCAGGTCCGGCGGCACCAGCAGCTCGGTGTCACCGTCGTACGTGAGGTCGGCAACCTCCTGCCGCAGGTCGACGACACTCTTGCCGCTGGTGGCGGTGGCGACTGCCAGCAGGCGGGCGCGGACATCCTCGAGCCCGGGGCGGGCGCTCGGGTCGAAGGCGAGCATCGCCCCGAGCAACTGCACCAGCTCGGCCGGCACGCCGGAAAGATCGGGAAGGTCGCCCGGTTCGCTGATCCGCAGCAGCAGGTTCCAGGAGTTGGTCGGCGGATAGAGTCCGCGGCCGGTGAGCGCGAAAACCAGCGTCGCGGCGAGGCCGTAGATGTCCACCGCCGGGGAAAGTTCCCGTTCGCCCCGAACCTGTTCGGGTGACATGTAGGCCGGCGTGCCGACCAGGGCGCCAGGCTCGGTGAGGTAGTCATCCCGCTCGACAAGGACCGCCAGGCCGAAGTCGATGACCTTCGGGCCGTCGGGCCCAAGGATGATGTTTTGCGGCTTCAGGTCGCGGTGCAGCAGCTTGACCTGGTGCACCTTTGCCAGGCCGTCGGCGAGCATCGCGCCGACCATCGCGGCCAAAGGCAGCGGCAGCGACCCGCGCGCATCGACATACTGACGCAGCGTGGCGCCGGGGACGTACTCGACGGCCAGCCATGCCGGGTCGCCGTAGGCGTCGGCGTCCTCGAGGCACGCGACCCGGGAACCGTAGACGAGCTTCAGGCTCTCCACCTCTTTGGCGAAGCGCTCCCGCACCGTGGGCGCCTTGATGAGGTGCTGCCTGATCACCTTGATGGCGACCCGGTCAGCGGTTGGGGAGACGCCGAAATAGACGTCACCCATGCCGCCGGACCCCAACGGCTTCACCAGTTGGTAGTCGCCGACCTTGTCCAGGTCCATCGCCACCTAGCGCCCTCCACCCGCGTACCCGACACTCGTGTTGACCGCGTCGCCGCGACCCGGGTTCTTACATAGCTGTGGCAGCAGTATCACTGAGATCCGTAGTCGAGTCGTCACCCGGTCGGTGCGCGCGGCGCACTGAACCGTCAGCGCCTGGCGGTGGCCCTTCGATTCATACTCAGCTAGCCTGTTTGGTATGAGTCGCCGTGTGACCATCTCCGTGCCCGATGACGTGGCCGAGCAGCTCGCCGCGCTCCCCGCACGCCAGGTCTCGTCGTACGTGACGGAGGCGCTGCGGCGGCGCCGGGCGTCGGACGACATGCGTGCGGCGCTGACAGCCGCCGGCCACCGCGAGTATCCGTATGACCCGCCCGGGGCGGCGCGGCGGCTCGCTGAGCGGCGAATCAGCCCGGAGGTCCGCGAGGCCGCCATCGTACGGCTGGCCGAGTCGACGGGTCGATCCGTTGACGAGGTGCGGGCGGAGCTGGATCGCCGCGCCGGGCAGCGGTGAGCGCGCCGTACTGGGTGCTCGACAGCGGCGCACTGATGGCCTACGCGCACGGGGTCGAGGCCGTCGGGGAGATCCTCGTTGAGGTCGCCGACGCCGAAGCGACCGTGGCCGTTCCGCTCGTGTGCCTCGTCGAGGCGTACAGCCTGCTGGACCACGACGAACACGACCTGCTGCGCATGCTCCGCCGGAATCCGGCGGTCCGCACGGTCGTTCCCGCGCTTGATCTCGACCGGGCCGATGACTGCCCGCTCATCGGGAGCATGGCCCGGCACACCGGCCGCCTCGGTGCCGGTCACGCCGCGTACGTGGCGCTGACCAACACGGCCGGGGTGGTCACCTCTCGGCCCGACCAGATCCGCGCCGTCCTGGGCGACGGCTGGGAGATCGTCGAGGTGTAGCCCAGTCACCGTGTCTCCCCGCGGGAATCGTCCGGTCGGAGCGCGCCGCGCGCCAAACCGTCAGCGGTCATCCGCACCAGTTCCGCTCCGAGCTCCGCCGCGTGCCGCAGCGCGCCGTCGAACGCGTCCAACCGCCGGAACGCCTCGCCCTGCCGGCGCTGCTCGTCCAACGGCAGCCGCGGCACCTGCGCCCGCCGCACGTCCAGCCGCAAACTCCCGGACAGGCTGCTCGCCTGCCTCTCGTTCGCCGACGTACGCAGCTGTCCGGCGAGAAACCACGGATCCAGCGCCGCCGGGTTGGCGCGCAGCAGATACACGTGACGCCCGAGCAGGGCTCCCGCCGTCGTCACCACGCGGGCGGTGAGCTGCCGCGCGACGATCGGCACCACGACATCTCCGGCTTGCACGACCACCTCGGGGCTGAGTTGCCCCTCAGCCTTCCCGGACGCCTCCCGGCCGAGCACCACGTCCTGCCCGGTCAGCACCGGACGGTCGTCGCCGGCCTCGCCGTCCCCTGAGCCGGCGCGCAGCGGGCCGAACACCTGTAGCGCCCCCAGCTTCGCCAGCTCGGCGATCGACACGGTCATCGGCGGTGGCGCGGTCGCCCCGTCCACGACGTCCGGCATCAGCCGCGGCAACTCCGTCACGATGGCCGCCAGCCGTTCCCGCGTACGCGTCAGGTTCTCCCCCGTCTCCTCCGCGCCGGCCACCGGATGGCGGCGGGCCGGGGTGAGGTCGACCTCTTCGTCCAGCAGCTCGATGACCGGCACTGCCCGCGCGAATCCGGGCTCCTCGACCGGCCGGTCCGGCTCGGCGACAAACTGCCGGTAGATCGCCAGCACCCGCGCGTACACCGCCGCCGGCTCCCCGTCCGTCGCGCTGGTGTCGACGAGCAGCGCGTGCGACGGTGCGGACGCGTCGGAGGCGGGCCGCCGCAACACCCACAGATGCAGGGGTACGGCGTGCGTGCCGACCGCACGGGCCGGGAGCGCGACGACCGCGCGCAGCGCGCCGCGCCGCAGCAGCTCGGCACGGATGCGCCGCCCGGCACGGCGGCTGGCCGCTGCCGGCGGCATCAGGAGTACGGCGGCGCCGCCCGGTCGCAGGTGTGCGAGCGCGTGCTGCACCCAGGCCAGTTCGGGCTCGGTGCGCGGCGGTGTGCCGTACTCCCAGCGCGGGTCGTAGCCGAGCTCCTCCTGCCCCCAGCTGGCGACACCGAACGGCGGCGCGCAGAGCACCGCGTCGACCGTCTGCCCCGCGTATGCGTCGGCGCGCAGCGAGTCGCCGACCTGGACGCCGCCGGCGACGCCACGCAGCGCCAGCCACAGCGCGGCGAGCCGGGCGATGTGCTCGTCGAGCTCCTGCCCGTACGCGGCGGTGCAGCCGGCGCGGGCGGCAGCCCGCAGCAGGCCGCCGGTGCCGCACGCGGGATCGAGCACGGACCCGCCGGCCGCGTCCGCGAGCCCGACCATGAGGTCGGCCAGGTCGTCCGGCGTGGTGTACGTCCGCAGCGCCGGCCACTCGGCGAACCGCCGCCACAGCTCGTCGAAGGTTGTCTGCGCGCCGCGCTCGGCGGCGACCTCGGCGATCGACTCCAGCACCGGCGCGAGCCTCGGGTCCGCGTCGAGGGTCGGCCGGGCGTCGCCGCGCTGCACCGCGAGCAGGAACGCCCCAACCGCGCCCAACGTCTCGTACGGGTTGTCGCCGGCCGCCGCGAGCTGCCGCCACAGACGGTCCTCTGTGGAAACCTCGGGCAGCTTTCCCTGTCCACGGAGCCAGGTCTCGACCTGAACGAGGTCGAACTCGGGGCTCGCCGCCGTGCCGCCCACCGGGGCGGGGAAGTCGGCGTGGCGCTTGCGCCAGTTGCTGACCGCCGCCCGGCCGACGCCGGCCAGACGGGCGATCTCGGCGGCGGTGATCGTCGGAGTCTCTTGCACATCCGCAGTCTACATACGTGTCAAGCGTTTCGCTTGTTGACAGCGTTCACAGACAATGCTCTTATTGACGCCGACATCACAACCTGTGGAGGAACGATGCGTAAGACCACCCTCGCTGCCCTGCTCTTCACCGCCGCCGTGGCGCTGGGCTGCGGCTCCGGCACCAGCGACGACAAGGCCGCGGCCGGTTCGGGCGACGCCGACGGCGGCAAGCCGGCGGCAAAGACCGCCAAGATCGGCGAGGCCGCCCGGGACGGGAAGTTCGAGTTCACGGTCAAGTCGTCCAAGTGCGGCGTAGCCAAGGTCGGCACCTCCGTGATCGGCGACAAGGCCCAGGGCCAGTTCTGCCTGATCACGGTCAACGTGAAGAACATCGGCAAGGAGCCGCAGGCGCTCGTCGACAGCGCCCAGAAGGCGTTCGCGGCCGACGGCACGGAGTACTCGACCGACTCCGAGGCGGCCCTCTACGCGAACAAGGACCAGAACACCTTGTTCAACGAGATCAACCCCGGCAACCAGGTCACCGGCGTGCTGGTCTTCGACATCCCCAAGAACGTCAAGCTCACGAAGCTGGAGCTGCACGACTCGCCCTTCTCCGGCGGCGTCGACGTCGCGCTCAGCTGACCACGGGGCGTGGGGGCGGGTCCGCGAAGCTCGCCCCCGGCCGCTCCCCTCCCGCACAACCGCCATCACGATTCTCGACGCGAGGAGATCGATATGCGCAGTGCGAAGCAGCAGACCAGGACCAGCCCAAGCCACCGCCCTCCGAACCGGTCGGACGTGAAGCGCCCGCTCACCGAAGCGCCGACCCTGTTCGACCTCGACGTACCGGAGCGGCCGCCCGACACCTACCTGACGACCCTGTACCAACTGCAGCGCGTGCCCGCGACAACGCCAGGCCTGCACGGCGCTCTCGACTACCGGTACCTCCGCCAGCACGACTTCCGCATCGAGGAACGCTTGGTGGCAGGTGCGCCAGCGCTTCTCGTGCACGGGGCGGTTCCCCGCGAGCGGGCCGAGTGGTGCGACGTACTCGCGTCGCTCACCGGACAGGACGTCGAACTCGGCTACAGCAGCGGCGGCGGAGCACTGCTTGTCGCGGTTGACGACCGGGTGTACGCGCTGACCTACGGCACCCTCGGCCGGCACATGATCGACGAAAACCTGGTCAATCGGGCGTTCGGGATCAACTTTGCCGTTCGCGCCCTCGCGCCGGACGAGATCAAGCAGGTACGGCGCCGCGTAGTAGGGACCGGGGGGCGGATCGACCGAAACCTGGTACCGGGCGGACAGCACATCCGGTTGTACGGGATCGACAAGTGGGGCGAGATCGTCGGTCAGGTCTGCGGTCGGACCGACAATCCGAACCTCACCGCCTGTCGGGTCACCGGCAAGCCGACTCGGGTGGAGGGCAGCGACTCCCTACGCGTCTACCTGTGCATTGACGCGGAGGGCCTAATCGCCGACCTGCGCGAGATTGACCGGGTGTGCCAGCAGGAATCGCCGCTCGCGGACCTGGAGTTCATCACCCAGATCCGCCCGGTCGCGCCCGGCGACCCGCGGCTCCCCGAGCTGCATGGCCGGCTGGACGACCTGCTCGCGTCTCCCGACCCGGCGGACGTCGGCCTCGCAGTTCCCGGGGACGTGGTGGCGGACATCGAGGAGACGCGGTCGTACCGGTTGCGGGTGCCCAAGTCGCGGCAGCGCTGGTCACGACGGGCGGAGTTGACGATCGACGACATCCTCGCGCAGACCCGCGGAGTGCCGCCGGGCGAACGGTGGACCGCGTTGCGCAACGGGCGGGTCACCATGTGCTCCGATGCCGCGGGTCACGATGAGATCCGCTCGACTTCGGCGGCCCGCTGGATCACCGCCCAGCTGGGACACAATGCGAGCCAGCTGCTGCTGCACGAGGGCAGCTGGTACGAGATCGGCGACCGGCACCGGGAGTTCCTTCGCGATGAGATCGCCCAGATTCTGGCCCAGCCGGCGAGCGTTGTACTCCCGGCATGGCGGCCTGATGAGAACGAGGACCGCTACAACCGTCGGGTCGCGCGTACCGGCGACGGCCTGGTGCTGCTCGACAGGAAGCTGCTGCGGACCGCTCAGCACCACCGCGGCATCGAGGCATGCGACCTGCTCGGACCGAACGACGAGTTGATCCACGTGAAGCGGGCGGAGCGCAGTTCACCGCTCAGCCACCTGTTCGCTCAGGGGGCTGTGTCGGTGGACGCGCTCAGGTACGAGTCGGATGCCCGGGCAGCGCTGGTCACGATGGTCGGCCAACAGGGGTCGACTCGCTCGATCGACCTGGACTTCCGCCCTCGCAAAGTGATCTACGCCATCGCGCTGGGCTCGGGGAAGCCGCTCACCGTCGACTCGCTCTTCACCTTCGCCCAGGTCGCGCTCTACCGGGCGATGAAGTCCCTCCGTAACGAAGGGGTCGAGGTCGAGGTCATCGGCATCCGGTCCGCCTGATCCGTCCACGGCATCACTCCGGCTGTCCTGCCCGTCATCCATCCACCGCTCGCCCCTGGCGGATCGGCACAGCGTGCCGTCCTTGGATCCCCCTGTTTGGAGACGACCATGCCCATCGCCCGTCAACACGCCGACACCTCGCCGCCGGCCCGATGGTCCACCGGCTGGGCTGGTCCCACCCTCCGTCTCGCACGTTCGATCGGTGCCCTTGGGCTCGGTGCGCTGCTCGCGTCCGCCGCGCTGACCGGATGCGGCGGTGCCCCGAATGGTGGTGTCGGTGTGCCTGCGCCCACGGTCAGTGCGTCGGTCTCGGCGAGCCCGTCCCCGACGGCGAGCCCGACCCCGCCGCCCGACCGGGATGGTGACGGCATCAGCGACACCAACGACACCTACCCGGACGACCCGCAGAACATCCCGCAGCAGTCGCCGGTCAACCTGAAATGCGACACCGGCAACGGCTGGGGTGGCTCGCTCCTCACCGTTTACGCGGGCAAGGACGGTCGGCCCGACTTCGCGGAGGTCTGGGCGGCGAAGCCCACCTCCTGCGAGATCGTCGGCAGCTTGAACATCGTTACCACTGTCGAGAAGCAGGCCTACAAAATCTCGAAGTACGACGACGAGGACATCTCGACGCTGTACGAGATCTGCGCCGCGGTCGACTCGGACGACACCTACGTCGAGCCGGATTTTGCGGCGAGCCCTGAGCAGATCGCCGAAAGAAATGCTGCGCTGACCCTCTGCCCCACCCACCCGTACGCGAAGAAATGGCGACAGGCCGTGCAGCGCGGCCAGGTCGACGCGGACCTGGAGGCCCAGGGCCGACTCTTCGGGACCGGCACCTTCCGGGTCGGCAAGGAGATCAAGGCCGGCACCTACGTCACCACGGACGTCAAGGGCTGCTACTGGGAGCGGCAGAACAGCTCTGGGGAAACGATCGACAACTACTTCACCAGCAGCGCCCGCCGGGTGCAGGTCACCATCCGCTCCTCCGACTACGCCTTCAGCTCCGAAGGTTGCGGCGAATGGCGCCCCGCTCGCTGAAGCCGATCTCTCGAGGAACTCTCTGCCCGACCGCAAGGCGTCAGGAAGCGTCGTGCGTCCCGATGAGTTCCACTCCGAGCGTTACGGCGACTGGCTCGCGGTCCGCTGACCCTGCGCTGGCCATGCAAGCCCCGAATCGTGCTCACCGTCCGCCAACGAACTCAGGGAACCACTGTGACCTACACGCCCCCGGGCTACGACCCGACCCGCCCTATGCCGCCGGTGTCCGCAATCCCCGCCAGCGTCGGCCCGTACCCGCCCGCCGTGCACCTCGCACCGCCGCAGATCGTCGTCCAGACTCCGCCCGCGTCCGGCATCTCCACCGCCGCGATGGTGCTCGGAATCCTCGGCGTACTGGGCGGGTGGTGTCTATTCGGCCTGCCGTGCGTCCTGGCCGTCATCTTCGGCCACATTGGGCTGCACGAGACCCGGCACGGCACCAAGTCGGGCCGCGGGATGGCGGTCGCCGGCCTGGTCCTCGGCTATGTGTTCGTCGGCCCGATGATCATGTTCACGAGCATGGTGTTCTTCGGTGGCCTGATCGGCGCGGCCACCCCGACAACGAACCCGACCCCGTGAACGGGACCGCAATCGGCGGGCAAGGCGCCTTCGGGCACGGAAAGTGCGTTCCCCATGCCCACCGAAGAGCCGGACCGGATAATCGAGCAGTCGCGCGAGGACCTGGCTGGGTCGTCACAGGACACTGCGCGCCTATTCCGTGTCGGCCGGCATCAGTGGACCCCACGAGGTCGCCATCCGCCTCAGCGGCGACGCCCGGCCGCCCGCCCCGCTCAGTCGTGCCGCTCGGTCCGCTCGACCTCCGCGAACGCGGCGGTCAGGTAGTCGGCCAGCGGCCGCCCGCTGCCGGTGAGGAGGTCCGCGACGAGCAGCGGCGCGTGCCGGGCCAGCTCACCCCGATCGGGCGGGGCCTCGTCGTCGTCCGGGTCGTAGACGCCCAGCGCACCGGCGAGCAGGACCAGCATCACGTGGGCGTCCACGGTCGGCTGCCACTCGGCCGCGCCGCGCACGGCGCGGGCGAGCACCGCACGGATGTCGTCGCCGTCGAGGCCGTCCGGGTGGGTCTGCTCCAGCAGCAGCCGGACCACGGCGCCGAGGATCAGACCGGACCCGTTGGCGGCGGCGAGTGTCGCGACCGCGGCGTCGTACTCCTCGGGATCACGCCGCTGGGCGGCGGCCACGGCCTCGGACGCAGCCAGCGCGATCTCGCGGGCCGCCGCGGGCAGCTCGCGCCACGTCGCCGTCATCGGCCCAGCATGGCAGACCGGTCAGCAGCGGGACGCCGACGGGGTGCGGCTGCACCCCGTCGCGCGAACATCGGGGACAGCCACCACGCCCGCAGCGGCAGGACCGGCTGTGCGGCTGACCGGCCGGGGCCGCCACCGGTGCGGTGGCGGCCCCTGGCAGACGGCACCCTTCGGGCTCGCCGTAGCGGCGGAAGCGGGGACGGTCGCCGCGGCCGCGAGGGCCGTCAAGGCGGTCAGGGCGATACGGAGGTTGCTGCGATCTCGCGAAAATGACCTCAACATGCACTGATCTACAGTGGCTCGTCGGGGGTGCCGGTCATCGTGGCACCGCTGATCTGGACGCCTCGCAGTCGAAGGCGCCGCGCGGCCGGCGATCACACGGCGGAGAGGCGCAGTGCGCCGTCGCCCGTCGGCGTGCCGCCGAGTTTCGCCCGCACCTGCGCCGCGTTGGCGTGGCCGAGCTGGTCGAGGATCGTCAGCGCCTCGCGCCAGGCCCGGCGCGCCCCGTCGAGATCGCCGGCGAGCTGGTGGACGTCTCCGAGGTGCGTGAGCGTCTCGGCTGCGAGGAACCGCTCCCCCACCTCGCGGAACAGCCGCAGCGCGCGCTCGTAACACGTGATGGCCCGCTTGTGCCGGCCGAGGTGGGCGTACGCGTACCCGACGGTGTCCCATGCGGAGCCCTCGGCGTGCCGGTCGCCGAACTTCCGCAGCAGCGGAAGCGCCCGTTGCGCGCAGGCGAGGCTGCGCCGGTAGTCGCCCATCAGCGCGTGGCACCAGCCGACCCCGTTGAGCGCCTCCGCCTGACCGTTCCCGTGCCCGGCGGCGACGTACAGGGCGAGCGCCTTCTCGGCGTGCCGCAACGCCTCGACGTACGCCCGGCGGTGCTCCAGCACGGTGGCGAGACCGTGGTGTGCGCGGGCATGACCGGGCAGGTCGCCGAGCTCCTCGGCAAGCATGACCGCCCGCCGCAGATGCGTTTCGGCGTCCTCGTGCCGTCCGAGCCTGAAGTACGCCCGGGCGAGGCCGCGGTGCGAGCTGGCCTGGCCGACGAGGTCGCCGGTGCGGCAGACGGCGTCGAGCGCGACGCGGTTCACGACGGCCTGGTCGTGCCAGTGGCCGCGGCGGTTGGAGAAGGAGGTGATGCTCCAGGCCAGCTGCCAGGTGTGGGTGGCGAGAGCGGCGTCGGCCGCTCGCGCGACGGCGTCTGTCAGCGTCACGTGCTCGGTCGCGAACCAGGCCAGCGCGGCACCGGGGTCGGTGATCGGCACGGTGACGACGCCGGGCCGCGGCGGGCACAGGGTGATCGGTTCCCGGTGCGGTTCCAGCAGCCGGGCGGCGCCGTACGCGGTGTGCAGGTAATGATCGAGCACCCGGTGCAGCGCGGCGTGCCGCGCGACGGCGGTGTCGGTCGCGAGGGTGAGTTCGGCCGCGTACGCGCGGAGCAGGTCGTGCAGGGTGTAGCGGCCGACGGCGCAGGCGCCGACGAGGTGCGCGCGGGTGAGTTCGGCCAGGACCGGGACGACCTCGGGCCCGGGCACGCCGACGAGGCTGGCGGCCGCCGGTACGGCGATCTCCGCGCCGGGGTGCAGCCCCAGCAGCCGGAACAGCTGGGCGGCGTGCGGGCTCAGCGACCGGTACGACCAGGAGAAGACGCTCCGGACGTCACAGCTCGCGTCCCCACCGTCGAAGGCGTCGAGGCCGCCGACGGCGTCGCGCAGCTCGCGGGCGAGCCCACTCAACGGCAGCAGCGGCTGGGTGGCGGCGCGCGCGGCCACGACGGCCAGCGCCAGCGGCAGCCGGGCGCAGTGGGTGATCACCTCGTCGAGGGCGCCCGGTTCGGTGACCGCGCACTGCGCGCCGAGCCGGCGGACGAGCAGCTGCCGCGATTCGGTCGCGCTGAGCAGCTGCAGGGCGATCGGGCGGGCCCCCTCGACCGCGACCAGGCCGGTGAGCTGGTCACGGCTGGTCACCACCACCAGGCATCCCGGGGCGCCGGGGAGCAGCGGACGCACCTGCTCTGCGTCGCGGGCGTTGTCCAGGATGACCAGGACGCGTCTGCCGGCGAGGATGCTGCGGTAGAGGCCCACCCGCGCCTCCTGGCCGGCCGGGACCCGGTCGGGCGGCACCGCCAACGCCTCCAGGAATCCCCGCACCGCCTCCGCCGGCGGCAGCGGCGTGCCGCTCGGATCGAACCCCCGCAGGTTGACGTAGAGCTGCCCGTCCGGGAAGCGCTCGGCGACCCGGTGCGCCCAGTGCACGGCGAGCGTGGTCTTGCCGACGCCCGCGGTGCCGGAGAGCGCCACGATCGGCAGCGCGGTGGGGTGCTCCCCCGCCCCGGCCAGGATCGCGTCGAGGAGCGCCAGCTCGCGGTCCCGACCGGCGAAGCCCGGTACGTCCGGCGGCAGCAACGCGGGCGCCTCCGGGCCGGTCGGGACCGCCGGGGGCGTGTGCGCCGGATCCGCCGCATCACCGCGCAGGATCATCGCGTGCAGCTCCCGCAGCTCCGGTCCGGGGTCGGCGCCGAGCTGCTCGATCAGCGACTGCCGCGTCACGGCGTAGTTCTCCAGCGCCTGGGCGGCGTTGCCGCTGGCGTACAACGCCCGCATCAACGCCACGACGAGCGGCTCGGCCAGCGGGTACTCCTCGATCAACTGGGTCAGCGGGCCGACCACCGCTCCCGCGTTTCCCAGCCGCAGCTCCGCCTGCGCCCAGGTCACTGCCGCGTCGAGGCGCAGCTGCCGCCAGCCCTCGCGGCTGCGGTCCGCCCAGTCGCCGCCGATGTCGCCCAGCGGCGTGCCACGCCACAGTGTCAGGGCACGCCGCGACAGCGAGGACCGGTCGGTGTCCGTACGGCGCGGCTCGTGGGCGGCGGCGATCAGCGAACGGAACCGGTGGAGGTCGACGAGGTCGGCGTCGGCGTCGAGCAGGTACCCGCCGGACCGGCGCACGAGACGGCCATCGGACTCGGCCAGGGCCCGGCGGAGCCGGGCGATGTAGACGTACAGGGCGTGCCGGGCGCGCTGCGGCGGGTGCTCACCCCAGATCCGATCGACCAGGTCGTCGACGAGGACCGGCCGGCCGACGTCGACCGCGATCGCGGCCAGCACGGCGCGCTGGCGCGGTGCCCCGATCTCCACCTGCCGCCCCGCCGCCCACGCCTCGACGGGCCCCAGTACCCGGATCTCCATGAACACCCCGTTTCCGGCGCGCCGTCGGGGCCTGGTGCCCGCCACGCCGTTTTTCGGCGGCGCCGCACCGTCGACAACCCGTTCCAGCAACGAAGCTGAAAGTAATGCATGTACATCTGTCAGTCATCAGGGTTCTGCCCCGACGGCCCACGCGGCCGAGCAGCGCGTTAAGGATTCGGCAGGGATTCGGCAGTCGCCGCCGCCGAGACTCGGCGGTGGACACCGGCGGACGTCCCGTCCGGTGCCCGGCGATCCGTCCCCATCGGTGGTCGCCGCCCCCTACCGAAAGGGAACAGCATGCTGAAGAAGGCACTGACCCTGTCCGTGCGCACGCTCGGCCTGGCCGCCGCCGCGGTGGCGATCACGGCGACGGCCGCCGCACCGGCGCACGCCGCCAAGCCGGCGCCGGCCCCGAAGCCGGCCGTCGTCAAGGCCGAGGCCCCGGCCCCCGCCGCGGACGGCGGCGTTTCGACGCTCGCCGCGCCGTCCGGCTGCACCTCCGGAAACCTCTGCTTCTGGGTGTACCCCAACTACGTCGACGGCCCCGGCCGGCTCTCCGGCAGCAACCCCAGCTGGTTCGCGTTCTCCCGCAACAACTGCCCGAACGGCACCTGGGCGGATTGCGCGGAGTCCCTCTACAACAACGGCGTGAACTGCACCGCTCACGTCTACAAGTGGGAGAACTACGGCTACCCGCGCCTGTCGCTCGGCCGGGGCGTGGGCATCACGAACCTCGCGAGCCGCTCGACCGGCGACGGCGACACCTGGGCCAACAACATCCGGTCCAACAACTGGTGCTGACGCCGGCACCGCGATGATCGTGAGGAGACGGGCACGCTGATGCGCATGAAGGAAGTTCTCGTCGGATCGGCGTGCGCGATCGCCCTGGCGCTGCTCGCCGGTTGCTCCGCGGAGCAACCGGCGGGCCCCGCGCCGGCCACCCGCCCGCTCGACCCGACCGCGGCCGATCTCGTCGCCAGGGCCGGCAGTTACTACGCCGACGAGCAGGTGCTGCAGGACGCCGAGGCGACGCTGGTTCACCGGTGCATGACGACCCGCGGATTCCGGCGGCCGCCGCCGGCGCCGGCGGCGCCGGTCAGCCACGACGAGGAGTGGCGTCCGGACCCGGCGCACCGCCGGACCGACGGCTACGGACTGGCGCGCGCCGGCCGGGGCGAGCCCCCGGATCCGTACTTCGTGGCCCTGGCTCCGGCGCACCAGGAGCGCTACCAACGTGAGCTGGTCGGCGACATGGCGCGACGGGCGACGCTCGACCTGCCGAGCGGCCCGCAGCTGTCGTACCCGACCACCGGCTGCCTCGCCGAGAGCCGGGCACAGCTCTACGGCGACGTCATGGAGGCGACCCGGGTGACGTCGGTGACGCAGGACCTGCACAACACGGTGTACCTGGCGGCGCAGGCGGACCCGGAGTACCGGCGCACGCTGGCGCGGTGGGCGGACTGCATGAAGCGGCGGGGGCACCCGTACGGGTCGCCGCAGCAGGCGCGCAACGCGTTGGCGGCCGAGCGGCGTAGCGCCGCACCCACCGCGGCGCAGCGGCACGAGGTCGCCGTCGCGGTGGCCGACGCCGAGTGCGCCGCCGAGGTGGCGCTGCCGGGCACCTTCGAGTCGCTGCTGCGCCGGCACGCCGAGCTGCTGCCCGAGGCGCAACGCGCCGAGCTGAACCGGCTCGCGACCTCCCGCGCGGCCGCGCTACGCCACGCCCGGCAGGTGGCACAGCGATAGGACGACGATCGGGGGACCGCTGGCACGGCCCTCGCCCGGGCGGTACGGAGCTGGCGGCGAGGGCCGTTAGCGTCACTCGCAGCCGACGCCGTCGCCGTCGCGATCGAGGTGGGAGCCGTAGCCCGGATCGCCGCGGCGGATGGGCGCGGCGCCGACCGCCCGGACCGCGGCGCAGTTCCGGTAGTGCACGCTGTCCGCGGGCATCGGGATACTTCATTTGCGGAATTCTGTCGATGGAAACAATGCGCCGACCTCGCCGACGCATCGACGCGCGCCACCTGAACGGACCGCCATTACCGATGATCAGTCATCCGATTGATGGGTGCGGGTGCATGTGTTGTCGTTATAGCGACAACACATGCACCCACACTGTGCCGCACTCACTGCCGCGCATGCGTAATTCAGCCGGCATTGCCGCCATTCACGTTCACCGGGGCCGGCGCGCCCGACCCTCGCCCCCGGCCAGCCCTGGAGGCGAGGGCCCCGTCCCGCCGCACCGCCGTCACGTCGGCACGCAGCCGTTCACCGCCGTGATCAGGGCGGCGAGCCCCCCGAGCAGGGCCGCCAACGCATAGAGCGTCGTGTTTCCGTTCTGCCACCGGCGCGATTCGGCCGGGTCGGGCCTCTCCATTGCGTCACCCCCCTTCAGTCGTTAACCCCTGAGGTGGCAACGGCATGCGGAAGAAGCGATCGCCGCATCCCATGGCTACGGATCTATTTCGTCCCGCAAAGTCCTGTACACATTGTATGTTCGCTTAAAGTGGTTCGATAGATACGCTACGTATAGACCACATTTAGACATACGCCCCAGAGAGCCCGGTCGGGGATTCTTGGGTGATCCACCCTGTCTATACGCCAAAGTCCGCCCGTGCTTCAGGGACAATTGAAGGACGAAAACGGGCAATTCGCGTCGCGGGGCTGCGGACGCGAGACGCGAACGGCGCCCGCCGTTGAAGGCGGGCGCCGCACCCGGTCAGATGCGGAACCGGCCCACCAGGCCGGTGAGCTCCTCGGCCATCCCCGACAGCCGTTCGACCGCCTGCTGGGCCTGCGTCACCTGGTGGGTCGTGGCCGTGGCCGTGGTGGCCACCCCCGTCACGTTCACCGCGATGTCGCTGGATCCGGTGGCCGCCTCGGACACGTTGCGGTTCATCTCGTGCGTGGTCGCGGTCTGCTCCTCCACCGCCGACGCGATCGTCACCTGGAAGTCGTTGATCCGAGCGATCACCGAGGAGATCTCCCCGATCGCGCTCACCGCCGCCGTCGTGTCCGCCTGGATCGCGTTCACCCGCGACGAGATGTCCCCGGTCGCCCGCGCCGTCTCCTGCGCCAGTTCCTTGACCTCCCCGGCCACCACGGCGAAGCCCTTGCCCATCTCCCCCGCGCGCGCCGCCTCGATCGTCGCGTTCAACGCCAGCAGGTTGGTCTGCTCGGCGATCGACGTGATCACCTTGACCACGTTGCCGATCTCGACCGAGGACTTACCAAGACGCGCCACCAGTTCATTCGCCGAACTGGCCACGACTACCGCCTCCGACGCGACGCGCGCCGCCTCTGCCGAATTCTGCGCGATCTCTCGGATGGAGGCGCCCATCTCCTCGGAGCCCGTCGCCACGGTCTGAACGTTGCGGGAGACCTGCTCGGCCGCTGCGGCCACCGCGCTCGCCTGGGCCGAGGACTCGTCGGCGCCCGAAGCGATCGCGGCCGAGGCGCCGGAGAGTTCGCCGGACGCGGCGCGCAGCCCCGAGGCCTGCCCCGCGATCTCACTCAACGCGCCGCGGGTCGCGTCCACGAAGGTGTTCAGCGACTGCGACATGTTCCCGATCTCGTCGGTGGAGTCGACCGCGACGCGCTGGGTCAGGTCGCCACGGGCGGCGGCCTCCATCGCCAGGGCGACGCGGCGGATCCGGGCGACCATCCTCTGGGCCACCAGCAGGCCCAGGGCGAGCGCGGCGACGAGGCCGACGACGAGGGTCCCGCCGATGAGCCAGGTGGCGGTCCCGGCCTGCGCCTGGGCAGCCGCGTCCGCCTGCGTGGTGCGCTTGTTGACCGACGTCACCAGCTCCACGGTCTTGTCGAGGATTTTGAAGTAGATGGCGTAGCCGTCGCCGAGGATCTGTTCGTTGGCCGCCTTCGCGTTGGCCGCGGTTCCTGTCTGGAAAAGCGCGACGGCCTTGTCGTCGGCAGCGAAGAAGTCGGTGAAGAGGCTTTTGATCTCGTCAAAGATGCGCCGCTCCTCCGCGCTCATCGCGGCGGTGTCCACCGTCGGCAGCAGTTCCTCGATCATCTTCTTCTCGTCGAGGTAGCCCTTGCGATTCGGTGCGTCCGGCTTGATGGCGTCACGTGGGGCGGTGGCGGCGGCATCCCACGCGTAGGCGACCTGCCAGCCGCTGATGTTGGCATCGTGGTACTTCATCTCGTGCACCTGCGACATCAACGTCGTGAGCCGCGCAGCCGTCTCCGCCGCCCGCTTCTGTTGCTGGGCGGAGACGATACCGACGGTGCCGACCGCGACCGCGGCGAGCGCTCCAACGGCGACGCCCGACACGATCTTGGCGCGCACGGACACGTTGCGGCCGGGACGACTGCCGGGTGTCGGAGCGGATTCGGGGGACGAGGTGATGCTCACGATGGTCCTTTCGAAATGTGGTGCCCCTCACATCGGCCGCAAATCGGGCGAACCAAGCAAATTAGTCAGCTGACCAGGCGTCACTCTGCCCGGAGACCGGCAACCGAGGCCGCCAGCAACTCCTCCAGCACGTCGAGATCCACGTCGTCGAGGCGCTTGATGTAGAGGCACGACTTGCCGGTGGAGTGCTTGCCGAGCCGGGCCAGGAACTGCTCGTATCCGGTGAAGCCCGCCAGGATGTAGAGGGTCAGCGCCGCCTTGCGCGGGGAGAATCCCACCACCGGCCAGTCCAGCTCGCGGCCGCTGGCGTAGCGCAGGGGCCGCGAGCCGAAGCCGACGATGCTCTCACCCCACATCGCGGGCGGCTCGCCGCAGACGCGGGTCATCAGATCGCAGACGGTCAGTGCGTCGCGACGCCGCGCGTCATCGGGGACCGCGGCGAGAAAATCGTCGACGCTGGCGGTGGTGCGGGAGGTCTTCAACGTGGCCACCGCGGCAGTGTGCCAGCCGGGTACGACGAGACGCTCCACCGTGCGGTGAACGCGCCACATACATATCGTGACGAGGCCGCTACCGAGGGAGGTGATCTACCGGAGCTCGCGGTTGGACGGCTATGGTGCGCTCGTCGCTCACGAGGCGCACCCGACCGTCAAGGAAAGGCCCGTCATGACACCTCCCCCCGGCCCGTCGCGGCGCCAGGTGCTGGCCGTCGCCGCCGCGGCCGAGTTTCTCGACCGCCGTCGCGCAGGCCGAACAGGAGGACCGGGAACGGCC